>CAISOI010000241.1 GCA_903886985.1 uncultured Chthonomonas sp. | reverse complement strand
GGAATTCGGAATTAAGACTCTTGCTGTTTACATTCGGCGGCTGAGAATTAAAGTAGAAGAAGACCCGGACAATCCAAAATATATTCAAACTGTCCGGGGCTACGGCTATAAAATGACAAATGACGTTGAGGGATTTAGCCAGCGTTAATGACTACTTGGCCCTGACTTTCGTGTCCGCCAACATGCTTAATAGCAGTTCCAATCGCGGTGACTTCCATCCATTCACCATTGTGCATATATTCTATGTTCAACTTCACGGCGACAACACCGTCTGCTCCTAATGCATCGGCCTCGGCTTGCATCCGGCTCAGCGCGAGTTCTCGTGCCTCGTACATGAGTCTGCTGTATTGATCGACTTCTCCACGTACGATGCCCTTAAGACCCGCTAGAAACCCACCGGCCACTCCCATAGAGTAAACGCAGTTTCCAAGTACCAGCCCGAGCGGTTGATATCCTTTGTCGACGACCAACCAAAACTCTTGACCAGAAAGATCTGATGTAAACGCCTTACCCGACATGATGTTTCTCCTTAATTGTTTTTCTCAAAGGTTACCCGACATATTTAGTGCAGGAAGTGACGCATACCAGTCATCACCATTGCAATTCCATACTTATCACAGAGCTCTATGGTTTCTTGATCTTTGACTGAGCCCCCCGGCTGAATGATGGCGACGATGCCTGCTTCCGCCGCGGCCTCCGGTCCATCAGGAAACGGGAAGAATGCATCTGATGCCATAACAGCACCCTTTGCTTTATCGCCTGCCTGTTCGATGGCAAGACGCACAGATCGTACACGGTTCATCTGGCCCGCCCCAACTCCGACAACCGCCCTTCCCTGAGTAAAGACAATGGCATTCGATTTGACATGTTTGACGATTCGCCAGGCGAACAGTAATTCATCAATCTCTGCCTTGGTCGGTACGCGCTTAGTGACTACTTTGAGTTCTTCCGCCGTAACAATCTGCAGGTCACGATCCTGAATCAAAATTCCGCCAACTACTCTTTTGAGATCGTGACCGGTTGCATTTTCAAGAGAGTTGTTGAGATCAGAAACTACCAGCAATCTCAGGTTTACACCCCACTTTTTTCGCTCGGTCAAGATAGGAATTGCATCTGGTTCATACCCGGGAGCGACGATCACTTCAAAAAATGTATTCTTTCCAGTTATCTCTTCAGCCGTGGCTACATCGAGAGTTCTGTTGACCGCGAGAATTCCACCGAATGCAGAGATCGGATCCGCCTCTCTCGCCTTCAAAAATGCCTCTGCAAGCGTAGGTGCAAGAGCCGCCCCACACGGATTCGTATGTTTAACGATGACAGCGGCAGGTTCGTTATAGATACCGGCAGTAAACTCCTTGACGGTTTCCAACGCCCCATTTGTGTCGAAGAAGTTGTTGAAGGACAACTCCTTACCATGTATCTGTTTAGCTGTGCCTACGCAAGGCTCCACGATATTCGTCTCTTGATAAAAAGCAGCCTTTTGATGTGGATTTTCACCGTAGCGACAATCTTGAACCTTCTTATAACCCAAACCAATCTCAACAGGAAATGACTCACCGGGAGTGAACCGGGGATATAGATAGCCTGAAATCGTTGCGTCGTATCGAGCAGTATGTGCAAACGCTTTGGCTGCGAGTGCCTGTCGAGTATCTATTTTAGTTTCGCCTCCGTTATCCGCCATCTCAGAGATAACTTTTTGGTAATCAGCAGGATCAACAACCACGGTTACGGAAGCATGGTTTTTTGCAGCCGACCGGATCATAGCAGGACCACCTATATCAATATTCTCAATAGCGACTTCCATCGATACATTTGGGTCTGCAACGGTCGCAGCGAATGGGTATAGGTTTACACAGACCAAGTCAATCTGCTCAATACCGTGCTGTTCAACCGTTGAAACGTGTTCCTTAGTATCGCGTCGAAAAAGAATTCCACCATGTACGTTCGGGTGCAAGGTCTTTACACGTCCATCTAGCATTTCTGGAAAGTGAGTCAAATCGCTGATTCCCATAACCGGAATTCCCGCTTCTCGAATTGCCTTTTCTGTTCCCCCTGTCGAAACTAACACGACCCCTAAACCATGAAGGTCACGAGCAAATTCAATGATGCCCGCCTTATCCGACACACTAATTAATGCCCTTTTGATTGTCGCCAAAACTTTCTCCTATCCTAATCCGTCTGCTTTATCTCTCGAAACCCAAAATCAAAGTCCCAACTTCTAACCTAAATAGTAATCATAAACCAATCTTCCGATCTCCGCCATGATAGAGCAAGTTTCGTGATGTGGATTCTTAACGTCCTTGCTTAAAATCGAAATCGCCGCCAATGGCTTGTCTTTGTCGTATAACAGTCCTGCGTCATTCACCACCGCGCCAGATCCCAGCGTGCCAGTTTTATGGGGAAATCTAGTGTTTGCGGGGAAGTTGCGCGGCAATCGCCCGTTCAGGAGTTGCCTATCCATAATCTTTAGCATCTGTTCACACGACTCTGGAGACGCAGCCTTTCCCAGGGCAATCTGAGAGCACAATCGTGAAATTTCCCGTACAGAACAAGTATCCATTTTTGAAGCTGCTCGATTAACCGCTTCTCGACCAATCCCTAGGTCATTGTCAATTGCTTTTAAGTCCGGATAATCTTCCATCAGAGAATCCCAATTAGACAGTCGAACTCCAGAGAACCGCGAGTCTGTTTCGATGAGAATATCCCCGATCAAGTCACGGATCAACCTGTCAATACGAATTTCTTGATGCCCTAGAGCGCGCATATGCTGAGTGATGCCTGAAGTGGTCAACCGAGAAGCAACGATATCTGTCGCAGCATTATCCGAAACTACGATCATCATTAGTAAACAATCATACAACGTTGGCATTAGCCCGGGTCTAAAATAGTTAAACAGACCACTTCCTAAACACTGACTATCGGTATTAAATTCGACTCTTTCTTCAAGGTCGAAGTTTCCAGCGTCAAACTCTCGAAATGCTGCAACCAAAATGGGAAGCTTACAGACACTCGCCATTGGCAACTGCTCGTCCAAATTAATTCCCATTTCTGACTGGCTTTCCATATCTAGAACACAGACCGCAAACCG
>CAISOI010000240.1 GCA_903886985.1 uncultured Chthonomonas sp. | reverse complement strand
TGCCGCCACTGCAAATTTGGATGCGGCAACGACAAGCAGTGCCGATAGAAAAAGGCTCCTCAAACGGTGATTCTCCGAACATCAATCTTTGCGAGATCAGAAACACCCGCCTTATACTCTTTGTCGGCGCGTTCGATGTGATAAAGTGGGTCCAGTCTTCCTGAAGGCTGAGCAACTTTCAAGTACATGTCCAATGCAACACGGTCGGCCGCAACAGGATCGGTGGAGAAAACCAGAGACTTCGTATAGACCCATCCATCCGGCCATGCGGTAAATCCGCGAGATGAGCCGCCAACACGTATCATATCAATAATGTGTAACTTCCGAGTCGTTTTGTATTCGTTTGCAGGAACCCATCCGCAGGCTCCCATGCTTCCACCGGACTTGCCGTCCCATCGTGGGTCTTCCTTGGGCGTTTCGCCGTGGTAGTTCCAGGGACCTTTCTTTGAGAAACAAGCATATAGTTTCAATCCAGCACTTACGCCCGCAACATCGTGGTGTTTCACGGTGGGAAGTACTACAAGAGAGTCGTTCGTGAGATCGGCAATGCCGAACAATTTGCCCGTGATGAACTGAGGAGCTTTATCGCCCATTAAGTCGGTCACCGATTTCTTCCACGTCGAACTCATTCGATGGGTTCCGATATTCATTTTGTTCACTCCGAGCTTCATTAAGGCGAGATATACTGCCGCATTTACTTCTGGAATGCTCTCCATCTGCCCGCCCGCAGTCGGCAATCCAACACTATCCGAAGCGCGTACATAGGTTGCCCACGCCTGCATCGGGTCACTTTTACCCGCAAGTGCAGTAACACCCTTCTCTATCATCTGTTGAACAAGAGGAAAAGGAATTGGTTTACCGGCACCGATATCTGCCTTTGTGGTCACGACGATAACTTTGGCTTTCGGAGCTTCCGCTTCCGCAATTCCACCCGCCAGTACTGCCCCGGCAGTCAAAGTGGAACGCACCATGAAATCCCTACGAGACAATGTTTGTCGACGCTCGTCCATGCGATTGCCTAATTCTAATTCCATGTGCTTTGTTTCTCCTTAAGTGCTGACGAGAGGCGACTAATCTATATTTACAGATTCTACAAGTATTCCGGCTGGATTACAAGACTGCTACCAGAGATCATAACTCAAACTTGTCCAGTTTACGGTTATTCACTGAGAATTTCGTGGTCTCCCATTGGCAATTGCTTTGTGTTTTTTGGAGAATTGAACTGTTCCTTAAAAAGCTAAGGCAGTACTTTGGAGTTAACAATTTTGTCATAACGTCACTGATACGGATTTCAAGATATTGAAGCGATTTCAACGGAACAGGTACTGGCAATAACAATGATATGCTTTTCTCATTGACTACATTAGCTATTGCTTAGTATAATTATAAGTCCTTTGAACCACCGGAATTTGAAATAGTTATGTCAGCTTGATAGTCACCTTTACCCTTTGATAGAGAATACAGGAGGACGTATGCAACGGAGCAATGTCACTAAGTACCTGAGCGTTTTAGCACTGATTTCAGTATCGCTATCACCGGGTTGTGGAGGTGGAGGTGGATCTTCAGATTCTGGGGGACTCATAACGGTCGCCGACTATGTAGTTCCGAGCGGCACAACTCGGAGTTACAACGTTGATACGA
>CAISOI010000239.1 GCA_903886985.1 uncultured Chthonomonas sp. | reverse complement strand
TCACCGTAGTAATCTTCCACTCGACTCTTGCACATCAAACGCGGCATACCATTGATTTCAGCACTGCAAGATCCACATTTTGCGGCCTTACAGTTCCAGCGGCAAGCCACTGTACTGTCGTGATTCGCCTGAATTTGATGGATCGCATCCAGTACTACCATACCTGGGAAGGTTTCGACGTCAAATCCCTGTTCGTAACCGGAATCAGGGGTTCCGCGAAAGACGCGGACTTTAATCTTTTTTCTCATTCGACTCTTATCCTTCCACTATTTTCTTAAGGTGGTCTGCCATCTCAGGTACAGGTTGAGTTGTAATTTTCACCTGATCGCCATCTTTAATGGCTACAAGGTTCTTATTTCCCCATTCCTCGTCCAATCCAGTATAATCAAGTCGCCATTGAGCACCACGGCTCTCTTTGCGTTCCAGAGCACATCGTACAATCACTTCTGAGACCTTCAATGTGAACTGGATGTCACGCGCCGTTTGCCAACCGGGATTGTATTTTCGATCACCAGGAACTTTCAGAGTTGTAGCTCGAGTTTGAAGCTCCATGATCTTATCCAGACACGTAGTGAGACCCTCTTCGGTTCGGGCAATGAAAGCGTTTTCCTGCATTGTCTCTTGCAGTTCGGAACCGATCGTGAACGGATTCTCACCTTTCGCAGCCGTCAACGGCAAGAGAAGCAGAGCCTGCTCTTCTTTGATTTGATCTTCGTCAATATTGCCCCATCCCGCGTCTTTCGCAAATTCCACAGCAGCATCACCGGCACGTTTTCCAAATACGAGGATATCCGTAAGTGAGTTACCTCCAAGTCTATTTGCTCCGTGAAGTCCCGCTGCAGATTCGCCTGCGGCATAAAGTCCAGTAAGGCTTGTTGCTGCGGTTTTCGGTTCCGTCCACACTCCGCCCATTGTGTAGTGAATGGTTGGGAAGACTTCCATCGGCTCTTTTGTGATATCGATATTACCAAGCGCGTGAAACTGTTCGTACATAGATGGCAATTTGCGTTTAATGTAGGCTGCGCCACGGTGGGTTACATCTAGATAGACGCCGCCATGTTCGCTTCCTCGACCCGCCTGAACCTCTTTATAAATAGACCGTGCAACTTCGTCTCTTGGAAGCAGTTCCGGTGGTCTTCGATTTTTGTTTTTATCTTCCAACCAATCGTGAGCTTCTTTTTCAGTAGTCGCGTACTTGCCCTTGTAGTGCGCAGGCATGTATTCGTCTTTGAACATAAAGCGCTCACCCAGACTGTTACGAAGTATTCCACCTTCACCACGGACACCTTCGGTAACTAAAATGCCACGAACTCCTGGGGGCCAAATCATTCCGGTAGGGTGAAACTGCACCATCTCCATGTCCATGAGCTTGGCACCGGCTTCAAAGGCCATACTCGCCCCATCGCCGGTTGACTCCCAACTGTTACTGGTAAATTTGAACATTCTGCCCCAGCCACCAGTTGCAAGTATAACTGCTTTCGCCTTGATTACGACGAAGTCACCCGTTAGGCGATTGTAACCAAACGCACCAACGACTCTGTCTCCGTCTTTCAAGAGCCGCGTAACGGTAGTTTCCATTAGGATGGTAGGGTGGAGCGAAACCGCTTTGTCCTGAACGGTTCGAATTAATTCTAAACCCGTCCGATCCCCAACGTGATTTAGGCGCCTGTACGTGTGCCCGCCAAACGGCCTCTGAGCGATCTTTCCTTCCGGCGTTCTGTCAAATACGGCACCGTAGGTTTCTAACTCAATTACGCGTTCAGGAGCCTCTTTCGCGAAAATTTCGACTGTCTCAGGATTATTAAGAAAGCGACCGCCCAGCATGGTGTCTTTGAAATGAACTTCCCAGCTGTCCGGTTCATTCATGTTTCCCAGGGCCGCCGCCGCACCGCCTTCTGCCATCACTGTGTGGGCTTTGCCGAGAAGAGATTTCGTCACAACTGCGCATGAAAGCCCCTTTTCACGGACTGAGATAGCTGCGCGTAGACCGGCTCCGCCGGCTCCAATGACCAATACGTCAAATTGTAATGTCTGATAGTTTTCCATTTTAGAAAAGCCTGAAGTCCGTAATAATTCCTCGCGAAACGAGGTTGACATAGACGTCGGTTAGCCCCACTGAAATCATACTGCACCATGCGTAAAGAGCATGTCGATTGTTCAAGTAACTGACTTTCTGCCAGAGACCATACCGCGTGCGGGAAAGTGCTGAGCAAGAATAACAATCTACTTTTCCGCCAATCAAGTGTCTCCAAGAGTGACATCCGAAAGTATAAGCTGTCAGGAGAACCCAGTTGATCAAAAAGATTAATGAGCCAACGCTAACACCGAAGCCCTTATCCGGGATTGTAAACGTGAATGCCTTGTAAGTGTCGTATCCGAGAAGTACGATGAAGACTGCAGCAGCATAAAAAGCATATCTGTGAAGGTTCAGCAGTACAAATGGAAATTTGCGTTCACCAGAGTAGTTCATTCGAGAATTTGCACCTGGCTCACCGACAGCACATGCAAGGGGGTCTGCAAAAATTGCACGGTAGTAGGCTTTGCGGTAGTAATAGCACGTCATTCTGAATGCAAGCGGGAAGATTAGAATGTAGATAGCTGGAGACACATGCTTTACACCAAGGCCGGGAATGTTGACATTGAAATTAAACGGCAAGAGAGGAGAATAGAATGGGGATAGCATATCTGCTGCGCCCATAATTCCCGCTGCTTCAGGGCTGTAGTAGCCATTATCAAACATTCGGTAAGTCGTGTAGAG
>CAISOI010000238.1 GCA_903886985.1 uncultured Chthonomonas sp. | reverse complement strand
TCCGGTGACTAACGAGGCTGGCTCGAAATCACGATCCACTTTGAGATGGCGTGGAACCCATAAATGCCCAAAGTAGATCCCCGAAATTAATACTAACAGCGGGAAGAGAGCCAACCGTAACCGTAGTTTTGGTGAGATGTTCGAATGTCCCAAAGCGACGCAAATTCCGCCCATTCCAAAGGCTACCCACGACCAGAGACCGCACAGAGTCCAAAAAATTGTCCACCAAGCTGATTCACCAAATCCGCCCAGTGTTTTGTAATAGGCGAACCAATCTTCAGAATCTGCATACGGTGCATACTGAACCATTAGCCACATCGCCGCGCCTGCAGCAGCGCCGCGAAGCATTAGACCCAACGTGACCTTTTTACCACAGAGGAAGAGATAGTTGCCCGATTCATAATCTCCCGCCAGCCCTTCTCGACCGAATAACAACCAAACCGCGCTGCCAGATAGGGTCATCCGGATGAAAAGTGAAACTGGATTGTCACCGAATATGCTGAGCAATATTCGCCAAATTAAGAACGCGGGCAGAAAGGCCGTCACCGTAATTAAGAATGCCTTGATGAGCGGTGCGGTATGCATATATGTTTTGTGGAGGACAGTGCTGTTCCAATCTACGCCCGTTGTCATCCTGAATGTCGGATTGAGGATGCGCAGTAGCAGGTACAGAATGATTCCAGATAAGAAGATGTGGAGACCTAGAACGGCCGCCGGTGGGAAGCGCGCAAACGCGTTAACTATCGAAAAAGTGCTAGGGGTCCAACCAAGAGCGACTGGTTGAGGAAGACTGTCCGGTAGTTCGCGTGCCATTGCTGTGGCGGTAAAAAACTGATTGTATGTTTGAAAGCAATATGGTTGAAAAAGGATAAAGCTCGCGACCACTGCAACTGCTATCCCATATCCAATAACTGTCCAATGTGAAACAGGGGTGACGGGAATTTTTGTGACGTCAACTAGATGCTCGTCAGTTATGACTTCACTAACATCACTGATATCAACTTCTATAGGGAGTTCAGTCAAAGAATCCGTCCAGCGGCATCACAGTTACCAATTCATTAATACTCATTTTTTCTGTTTCTGAGGGAACAATAATCAGGGCGTTGGCACCCACCATAGATTTAAGCGCTCCCGATCCTTGTGGTCCCGTCGGATCGGCAACGTATTGTCCATTCACGGTGGACAGCCGGCACCTAATATACTCTTGCCTCCCTGGGGTTCGTTCCAGATCGGTGGCAAGTGTGGCATATACGGACTGTCGAACAGGAGCCTGACATCCACTCATCTTATGGAGCGCAGGGCGGACGAATAGTTCAAACGTAACCTGAGTTGAAACAGGATTTCCTGGAAGTCCAAAGAGAAGTGACTTCTCAATTTTTCCAAATGCAAGGGGCTTGCCTGGCTTCATTGATACTCGCCATAAATTCAGTTCCCCCAGCTTCTCGATTGCGGGTTTGATGTAATCTCTGTCGCCCACCGATACTCCACCAGACGTAATGATTACATCTGCACCATCGCGGACTGCAAGTTCCAACTGAAAAATCGTCTCTTCAAGACTGTCCGGAATGGTCTCATGTGACAAAAGTTCCGCCCCAGCAGATAGAACCATCGCTGCAAGAGTATACCGGTTTGAATCTCGAATCTTCCCGAATTCAGGTGTTTTATCTATACCAACCAGCTCATCACCGCTTGAAAAAACGGCAACTCGTGGTCTTCGAAAACAGAGAACCTTTGATTGCCCCATTGCTGCGAGCATAGAGATTGAAGCGCTGTTCACCTTGCTCCCCGAACGCAAAACCACTTCACCACAAATTACATCATTGCCTCGAAGCCTAATATTGTCACCAGCATTCGCGGGCAATCTAAACTCAATGAAATTGCCTGCTGATTCTGCAGCATCTTCGATCATTACCATTGCATCTGCACCCGGTGGAATTGGTGCTCCCGTCATAGTCCTCACGCAATAGCCAGACGTCATGGCAACCGATTGACCGCCACCTGCAAAAACGGGAGGCAGCAGCCTGAGAGTCACTGGAGATTGGGCTGAAGCAGTACGAATGTCACTCGATAGAACCGCGAATCCATCTACTGCCGAATTGTCGAAAGGGGGATTGTCAATGTCCGCAACAATGTCTGAATGGAGGTATCGTCCAAGACTATCCAACAGCCCAACTTGTTCGGAGCCAAGTGCTTTGGTATAGGCGAGAATGCGATCTAAAGCTTCGGTTACGGTCAACATAGTTAAAAAATTAGATGGGGTAATTGGGATGATTCTTATTGAATGGAACGTGCGAGTATAGCACTTCTTAGTTTTGGGGTCAAATTTAGTGGACAAAGTACCATTCGGAAATTGAGGCGACTACATTATTTTGCTTGTCCGATGTTTCCCCTTCTGCTCGCACTTTCATTAAATATGTTAAACTGAACCAAATAATCTTGTATTTCTGACCTTCAGATTAATGGATTGAGGATAGACAATGCCGCTATTTGATTTTCGATGTGAGAAGTGCCATGTTGAGTTCGAAGCTCTTTGCAGAAACTATAAAGCAGAGGGTATCGCCTGTCCATCATGCGGCGCTGATTCCCCGGCGAGGCTGATATCGAGATTTGCCGTGAGTCAGCAACTCTCGCCTTGCGGCTCTGCCGCATCAGATCGCCCTTCTGGATGCGGATACAACCCCCAAATGGGTGGTTGTGGCCGCTGCTCCAACTAATCCCGCACTACGAAAGTTATCCAAAATGCCACGTTTTGCGGTGGTTGATGCCGGTTCCAATTCAGTCAAAATCCTCATTGCTGATCGAGGAGATGACGGCGTATTCACTCCGGTATTCCAAAATACAGTAACGACTCGACTTGGTGAAGGTATGCATCTTGGTCGATTACGAGAGGCATCAATTCGTCGGACATTGGACGCGTTTTCCTCGTTTGCGGGATTTGCTACAGAGTATGGTGTTCAAGCATTATGCGCTGTTGGAACCTCAGCACTAAGGAGTGCGGAAAACGGACAGGAACTCATCTCACGCGCAAATGAGATAAATATTCCACTTGTCGCAATTTCGGGTGAAGAAGAAGCAAGACTATCTTTTAATGCGGTGCGCATGGATCCTATGTGGCGCAATTGTGGTGCGCTTCTGGTAATAGACATTGGCGGCGGAAGTACTGAAGTAATCGAGGGACATTCTCAATCCCATGAGCTTATCAGTCGCCAGAGCTTCCCAATCGGTGCAGTACGATTAACGGAGGCGATACTTAAATCCAATCCTCCAACCATTCTGCAGCTGCAAGAGGCAACAAATCAAACTCAAGTAGCGTTTGCAGCTCTTGACGTCGAGGGGGCGAGTTATGCCGCAGTAGGCGTTGGTGGCACTTTCACAACGATGGCATCTGTGAATTTGCAATTGCCTTTTAAAGATCCTGCGATAATTCACGGATATTCTATATCGCTAACCGAGGTGGAGCTACAAGTAGACATTTATTCCACGTCCACCATCGATGAGCGCGCGAAGATCGCGGGTATGGATCCGGCGCGAACCGATATCATACTGGGCGGGGCACTCACGCTTAAGCTCCTGATGAACCACATTAATCTTGACAAAATTTCGGTGAGTACCCGCGGATTGCGCTGGGGGCTCATGTACGACAGATTTTCGAACTATCAGTTCAATTAAAGGTTATTCTCAACTATGAAGATTATTGCGGCTATCGACATTGGCACGAACTCCATAAGATTAGAAGTTGTCCGCGTTGAGGAAGATCATAGCTTGACCACGCTCACACAGCAGAAGCAAACTGTCCGACTGGGTGAAGGTGAATTCTCAGATGGTCGAATGACTCCCGCAGCTATAGAACGTGGCGCGCTCGTTTGTGCACGCTTTGCCGATGTAGCAAGGGGCTTTGGCGCGGAAGAGATCATTGCATTCGCGACCTCCGCAGCTCGCGAGGCAACTAACCGCGATGAATTTATTTCACGGGTTCGAGAAGAAGCCGATATTGAAGTAGTTGTTATCTCCGGCCCGGAGGAAGCGCGACTAATCTATCTTGGGGTTGCGAGCGGAGCCAATATTGGGGACAGTCGCGGACTTTTCATCGATATTGGAGGCGGCAGTACGGAGCTTATTCTCGGCGACGCAAACCAGTATTTCATGCTCGACAGCTTAAAGTTGGGTGCCATCCGAATGTCCAACAAATTTATCTTGAACGAAAAGGGCCCCATCTCCCCTGAACGATTCAAGAAAATGGTCGACTACGCACGCGGAGTGGCAGGACATACCGCCCGAAAACTAACCAGCTTTGGATTCGATACGATTTACGGTTCTGCCGGCACCATAACGAACCTGGCTGACATGACTGCCCGCCGCGTTGGTGAGACACCCACGAGCCTGCGCAACTTTTCGGTCAAAGTTGCCGATCTGCGAGTATCGATTGATCAACTCTGTCGAATGACTCTTGACGAACGGCGTCGAGTACCGGGCCTCGACCCAGATAGAGCGGACATTATTCTCGGTGGAGCGGCCGTCCTCATTGCGGTCCTCGATGATACCGGTGCTGACAAATTAACCACCAGTGATCGCGGGCTGCGCCACGGAATTCTTGTAGACAGGCTTATGCGCGAAGGCGAAGTAAGAGCCTCCTTCCAAAACACATCCGTCAGAGAACGTTCTATCCTGCAGCTCTCTCGCACCTGCAATTTTGATGAGCAGCACGCACTTCATGTATCTAAACTTGCCCTATCCCTCTTTGACCAATTGAAGCGTTTAGGATTTCACCCGTACGGACCACGTGAACGCGAATTATTGCACTATGGTGCTCTGGTCCACGATATTGGCTGTTTTCTCTCGCACTCGAATCACCAGCGACACGCCTACTATCTGGTTAGGTATTCTGACCTATTGGGATTTAACGATTCCGAAATTGACGTAATCGCCAACATCGCTTATTATCACCGAAAGGCGATCCCTAAAAAAAAGCACGAGAATCTAGCGGGTCTTTCTCGGCAGTCGCGTAAGTTAGTCAGTGTACTTGCGTCCATAATGCAGATTTGCGAAGGCTTGGATCGAAGTCACCTGAGTCTCGTTCAGGATGTCCGTGTTGAATTCAATCACAATCCGGAGCGCATTACAATGACCTTGATATCTGACACCGATTGTCAGTTGGAAATGTGGGGTATCGAAGGTGGGCGTGTGCTTTTTGAAATGAATTTTGATCTTCCACTTGAACTGAAGATTGAGGCACCAACTCCAACAGTTGCCGCAAAACCCAAGCCTGTACGGAAACCACGCGCAAAATGAGACGTCTGACAAAAAAGGTAAAACGCGGCATATGCTGCAGCGGATGTTTGGTGATTATGCTAATAATTGTTATTCCGCTCTATTTGCTTTTCAAGCCCGCGCCGGCAGCACCCGTGATTTCCCAGACAAAGAAGACGGAGTCTCTGAAACACGTCCAAGAGGTAAAGAAAGAGCTACAAGAGATCAAGGCTGACGTGAAAGCGGCCAAACCGCATCCCTTTTCGCTGGTACTGTCCGAAGACGACATTAATACATTCTTGATGACCGATCTCGAGACCAAGAACCTGATCTCAGCATATAAGCTTGAGAATGTCTTTGTTAAGATCGAAGATAAGATGGTGAAGGCTTACGGCTCTCGATGGGTGCGTGGAATGCATATTAATGGAACCATGACGGTCACACCTGAACTGAGCGAGCAGCGCACCATGCGATTGAAAATGGAATCGATTTCACTCGGCGCATTGGGACTGCCGCCGGAATTTGCAACTCAGGTCACGAAGGAACTTTCAAAAGTAATCGTCAACAAGCTGCTTGATCCTACTTTGAAATTCAAATCCCTTGAAATTAAGGGGGCTGAGATCATCGGCCGAGGAGATACGCAATAAAAAACCCCACCTATATTGGCGGGGTCAAATTTGGGTCCAATTACTTTTCAGGTCGCATGAGCGGAAATAGAATTACATCCCGTATCGACTCTGCACCGGAGAGAATCATCGCAAGGCGATCAATGCCTCCTCCGAAACCACCGGTTGGCGGCATTCCATATTCTAGTGCGCGGATAAAGTCTTCATCCATGGGATGCGCCTCCTCATCCCCTGCGGCTCGCTGCGAAACTTGATTTTCGAAACGTTCTCGCTGATCCCCAGGATCATTGATCTCAGAGAATGCATTACCCAACTCTTGAGCGGCAGCATAGATTTCAAACCGACGCGTTAGAGCAGGATTGTCTGTTCGCTTTTTGGCGAGAGGCGACGTTTCCAGTGGAAAATCCGTCACAAATGTTGGCTGAATGAGATGTGGTTGCGTAAATACCTCATGGAGCTTTTCGATAATACCGCCGACCGTGTTCTCTTTTTCTGTAGGAATTCCCACGCGGGCACAAGCTGCTTTCGCAGAGTCCAAATTGGAAAGTTCTTCCGGCTGAACTCCTGCATATTGGCGAATACCTTCAAGGATAGGAAGACGCTTCCAAGGCCATATCCCCATATCGATCACTTCGTGCGTAATTTCACCCGATTCAGAGACATGTTTAACAGTGAAATTTGGCTCACCATTAACTGCGACACATGCAGCAGTGTACATCTTCTCAACAAGGTCCATCATGCCTTCAAGGTTTGTATAAGCCTGATATAGTTCAAGTAATGTAAATTCAGGGTTATGCCGAGACGAAACACCCTCATTTCTGAAGACGCGCCCTATCTCGTAGACTTTTTCAAATCCACCCACGATCAATCTTTTTAGAGGCAATTCGAGAGAGATGCGCAGCTTAAAATCATAGTTGAGCGCATTGTGGTGCGTCTTGAAAGACGAGCAGCCGCACCGCCGGCTTCAGCCTGCAACACAGGTGTTTCAACCTCAAGGAACTCTTGCGAATCTAAAAACCGACGAATTGCTTGAGTAACCTTGATACGCTTTACCAACGCATCGCGCGACTCTGGATTAGCATGGAGATCGACATACCGCATACGGTAACGCTGTTCTACGTCGGTCATACTTCCGAATCGATGCCCGTCCGCCTCTTTTCCTGCTGGCATTTGGCGGAGACTGAGGGCAAGGATCGTGTATTCGATTACATGAATACTGATCTCTTCGGAACGTGTCTTGAAGACTGTTCCTCTTACACCAAGGATATCACCCGCATGAAGGTTACGTTTGAACCGATCGTAGGCTTCCTCGCCAATTTCGTCCCGTTTGACATAAATCTGAATACGTCCCGACTCGTCACGAATATCCGCAAAGGCGGCTTTTCCCATAATACGAGGTTGAAACAACCTTCCCGCAATAATAACTTCAGTACCTTCAAGAGTTTCAAATTGCGAAACTATCTGTGCAGAATGATGCGTACGATCAAATTTCTCTATCGCGTAGGGATCCACACCTTGCGAGCGAAG
>CAISOI010000237.1 GCA_903886985.1 uncultured Chthonomonas sp. | reverse complement strand
CCTCGAACTCTCATTCTCCTAACTGTCTTGTTTCTTATGTTGTGTACTGCCGTCTCCTACGCATCTCCTGTCAACGTTCCAACCATAACTTTGAGATCGACCCGCAGTGCGGTTCTCAATGATGGTCGTGACTTTCATGAGATCATCGCGGATGTGCGAGACAGCAGTGGTAGTTACGTTTCCGATAATACACAAGTCACGTTTCAGTCAACTGGTGGTCAGTTCACTGTCTCCCCAGTAGCATCGACAAGGTCTGGTTCGGCAAGAGTTCGCCTTACTTCCATTCAAAAGGGTACTGTAACAGTTAGTGCCGTGGTTCAGGGTGGTGGCTTCCAGCAAATTAACTTAGCTTTCACGGATGACTCAGCCGAGACATTTCAGGGAAATCTTTATGTTGATTGTCTATCTAGTGGTACTCTAAGTTATATCCCGGGTCAACACATTGTCGAAGCGACAGGTCGGCTGGACAATGAGCTTTCGTCCGGAACGAAATTGCCTGGAGCTTCGATTACGTTTCGTGAAACGCAGATTTTTGCAGATTATATTCAGTTGGATACAACCTCAAATGTAGTGAAGGCGCGCGGAAATGTCCGTTTCTCGCGAGGTACAAAACATATCAGCTGTACCCGTCTTTCGGTTGCCTTAACAGGAAACGAAGCGTTCGCGATTATGGAAACTGGTCGTAAGTTGCAGGCTGTCCATATTGGTGCGGATATGGTGGCAGAGACCCCAAAGAATGGGATTTCCTCCAAGCAGTTTGCGTTTGAAGAGACTGGTGAGGCAGCACAATATATTCTCGCACGACAGATTCGGGTATATCCGGGCGAGAAGATCCAATTCAAACGACCCAAGTTGTACCAAGACGGTCAGGTCGTTTTCAGGGTCGCCTTCTATTCCATGAATCTCTATTCCACGCAGATCTTCGCGGATCAGTTTATTAGTTTAGGAACTCAGGGTGTTGGAATGGATCTCCCCCTATTCTATGATTTGTCTCCGGCATCTACCGGGATTTTGCACCTTCGAAGTGGTGAACGAAACGGCCGAAACCAATTTGCAACTCGCCCTGGTTTTTCGTTGGATATGACCCAGGGATACAATTCTGTTGGCGGTCGCAGCAGATATACCGGCGAGTTGGATTTTATTGGAATCGCTAGACAGGATTGGGGCGTTCGATGGTCCCACAGCCAAGAATTCGCGGGAAATACGCGTGGATCTGTCTTTTTGGATGTGCCAGAACACAAGAATCTGTTCGGATCTTTCAATCTGTCTAAACAGATATCCAGCTTTAATGTCGGGGTTAATGCATCGGCAAACCGTAGCATCGTTGGTATTGCTCAAAGTGGAACAGAGCAAGACGTTTTCCTCGAAACACTGCCGAAGAAGCTTGCTGGGACGCCCTACTCGTACTCCATTGGGGCAAATGCCACAAAGGCACACAGTCAGACGTTGGACATCGTTCAAAATACGGCAACCGAAGGTATTCAAGCCAGGTTATATAGCACACCGTTGAAGCTGGACAAAAAGACCACACTCACTAACTATTTTAGTATGGGAAACATGTGGACCAACCAAGGGCGTAATGGGGCACAGGTAATGTCGACTTTGACTGCTTCGAGAACACTCGCTCAGGGTGCCAGTATGCAACTTACATATGATTTCGCCCACCAACCTCTTTATACCCTTGGCCAAGGCAGCCACAAATTGAGTATGAACATGGTGATGAGTAAAGGGAATCGTTTCTCTGCATTCATCCTCGGCAGCACTATGCTCGATGTTCAAAATACTAATTTTGTGACAGACACCTCTTATAGTTTCTTGCCTCGATGGAAACTGAACATTGCCACGACGCTTCAGAAGTTTGCGGGTGCGAGTTATCGTGATCTTGCATTCGGAATCGCACGAACTGTGTTTGGTCGCGATTTGACATTTTCATACAGTACGTACAACCACCGCTTTTTCTTCGACGTTGAAGCTAGTCGCTTCTAATACTACGTGCTTCGATTTCCTTCGCCTCACGGTAGCGGGTTAAGATGAACCGATACTCTCATTCTGGTATTTTGTCAAAAGTACGGGATTTGAGATTGGTCTGGCTACTGTTTGCTTCCATACTTGGTCCCGTCTCCATGTGGATACTGGAATCTCGGTTCTCCCTTTTTCACAATCTTGAGCTTATCGCCTACGACTGGCACTTAAAATCTTCCCCGTCTGAGCCTCCCGACGCACGATTGGTTCTAGTGGGAATGGATGATCAGACCCTTGGACACTTGGGATTGCCGTCCTATCCCTTGCCAAGGTCAATCCATGGTAAATTAGTGAGTGAGCTCGAACGAGCGGGTGCCCGTGTTATCGGCTTTGATGTTATGTTCACCAACGCAGCACCGGAGTTATTGCAGGAAGATGAAAAATTTCAGGCTGCTTTGAAGCACCATGGCAATGTCTTCTCAGCGGTGCAGCCACTTTTTGGAATTGTAGATGGGCATGAAGAGCTTTCGTTCATTGAGCCCGACTACCGTTTGCGTTCTCATCTTCAATCAGGTGCAATCAACGTGCCTCGTTCATTTGGTAGTTCTGTGCGTGCTTTTCAACCCTCTTATGTCGACCAAAGGACGGGCAAACGATACCTACAGTTAGCGACACTTATCATTGCTGGTATGGAAGGGGCCGATGATGTAATCCCTGAAATCAGAGGTTCATTTAAACTCGGATCGATAAATGCGCCTTTGGGACAGGATGGAGAAGTGTTCATTCGGTACATTGGGCCTCCTGGATCATTTAAACCAGTACCGATGTATACAATTCTAGATGGATCCTGGAAGACGAGGCTTAGACCCAACTTCTTTAAGGGCAAGACAGTTCTCGTTGGGCGAATATCTTCACTTGAAGACCGACAATTGACTCCTATGGGAGAAATGCAGGGTTGTGAAATATTACTGAACGCCGCCCAAACATTGCTTCGAAATGAATATATATCCCGAACAAGTGTGGTTGTGAACTTCATTCTTCGAATGATTATGAGCTTGATTGTTGCGTTAGTAATCTGGAAGAGAGGATTGATACGCGGCTGGCAAATATCTACTCTTGTTGCAGTTGGGTGGATCTCATTCACCCACTTGATTTTTATCTCAACCCGTACATGGTTCGAGATGGTCAGCGTCATCATATCATTAGCGGCGACCTTAGTCTTGAGTACCCTCGTCGAAAACTATTTTGTGGCCGCAACATTTCAAAGATTTATGCCTTCGTGGGTAGCCCAGCGACTACTAACTCAAAGTGAGAGTGTCGCGAGTATGACCACGTCACAAGCAGAAATCAGTGTCGTATTTTGCGACATTCGTGGCTTTACAAGTCTGTCCGAAGAACTTAGTTCTGACAAGATTGAGAATCTAATGAGTCTTTACTACTCTGCCGGTGAGCGCATGGCAATGCAGTTTGGGACCCAACTCGACAAATTTGTTGGTGACGAGATTATGCTCTATTTTGATGACTTTGAGCGGTCCAGTCGTCGACAAAGGAAAGCTAAAGAGCATCATGCAATACGTGCCGTTCGTTGGGCACTCTCAATGCAGAGTGAGGCAATCAGAATTCATTCCCTTGGCGCAACTGATGGTCGCCCCTTCCAAATTGGGATTGGTATATGTACGGGGATAGCTCGAGTAGGGCTGTTTGGTGGGGAACAAAGGAAACAACACACAGTCTATGGAGATACTGTGAATATCGCATCGCGTCTACAAAATGCTACCAAAGAGACTGGAAAACCAATTGTTATCAGTGAATCCACATATATCGCTGTTAGAAATGTCATAGATTGTGAACCAATTGGATCAATCACAGTCAAAGGAAAGAGAGAACCTTTGGTTGTGCATTGTCCTCTTAAGATTAAGGTTTTGTAGCTAAAGAACAGTTAGTTGAACTACATTGGTTGTACAGGAATAGTGTATATGCGTAGAACATTGCAAGGTGCTTTCATATCAGTAAGCATTCTAGGTTTGATAAAACCAACTATTGCGGAACAGGATAAACCTCAACGTCCACCAGAAATTGGAAAAGCGCGGGTACTGGATGCTGCTGGAACTGTCCAGAAATCGAATGTTGGCGCAAACAAGTTCTCCAACGTAAATGTTGGTGACCTGTTGCCTGAAAAGACAACTATAAAGACAGGGTCAGGCGCCGCGCTTCTATTGCAACTTCCTAACCGGTATCTATTTCGGGTAGGTGAAAACACCACTGTTGATCTCAACAAGCTTGGAGTGGCGAACGAGTTTTCATTCAATGTAGTCTCAGGGAAGGTCTGGAATCTCGTGCGCGGAGCCATGAAACCGGCAAAGTATGAGGTGCAGACACCATCTGCCGTAGTCGGCGTAAGCGGGACAATTTTTAGTGTGTTTCACGAAGATGAAGACGATGGGACGGTTGTAAGCACTGCAGAAGGAATTGTAAATGTGCAAAAGGGTGAACAGTCAGTTCAAGTGTCGAACAATCAATATACTTATTTTGGACGTTCCACTCCAGCAATTGCCCCTCTGTCGATAGCCAGATCGTCATCCTTGAAGATGATGTGGCAGAACCTTCGAACACACGAGTTCGGAAAAGTTGGAGCAACACCAAAGCTAAATCGTGTCTTCGATGGCAATTTTGCCAAACAATGGCGTGCCGAACGACAGAGGAGCAAACGAAATAAAGTCAACGGAATGAGAATACCTAGAGGTCGGCGAGTTCCTATGCCGTAAGCTTCTTCGCTTTCACTTGAGTTCTTTGGGAAGCCCAATCTGATAGATTGGCATAAGAGTTTTGATGCTGGCGATTATCTCGTCAGAAAGTGCGGCTCCATCAAACACAATCGGATTTGTCCGAGGAATGAATATACCAAAGCTTGCATGTTGCGATTTTGTATTCTGGAGCCGCTCGGAAAACTCCACCAGCGTCTTCTTGTTAAGGGATCGACCTGCAAGTGGTTTGCCGTAGGGATCCATCATGTCATAAGAGAGTATTTCAGGATGCTTTTTAAGATACGCCGCAATTTTCGAGCTGCTCTTTGCAAGATTAGCGGCAAATACGAGTTTGTCATCTGCATAATCTTCCAGGAAGCATGCGATCTTCACGCCGTTACCATTAATTGCAGTTCGAAAGTGCACAAATGGTTTGTATGCCCTCTTTTCGCGAGCATATGCCGCCCATGTCTCTTCTGGAGGATTAACAGTTCGGCGGAGATGTGCAGCTACATGCACATGCATCGAATGACCAGTGATTTCGGGTAATTGCGGAGCGATAACTTCTGCCAACGCCTTGAGTTTAGGAGTAATCTCAGACTTTAAGGTAGGCATTCGAATAGAGAAGTCGGGTAGGTCGAATATTTCAAAATCTCGCTGCGTGAATCCGTTGAAGCTCATCTTTGCGATCTATCTCAGTCTTTCTTGATCCAAAACTTTGGTAATGAACGGCCGGGTTTTGGTGAGTCGATTGCGACTTCTGTGACTGGTGGTCCAACAATAACCGATGGCACAGGTATCCCTGCTGGTGGTGAAACGCTTGCACTACTAAAGAAATCCGAAGGATCCTTCAGAGGTCTTTGTGGCGTTTCCAGTAATTCCACTTTTCCCGTATCCGTATGGTAGAGCATCGCCTGAATCAACACTTTATGTTCTGCGAAAAGGTGCGCAACTGGTGCCTGACCAATGATCGTCCTCGCAATTCTCACAGCATTTTCACGAATAGAGTTTTCGTAATGATCCCCTTCTATCTGCTTAGCTTTTTCCACCGCAGGGCTAATCATCTCTACGATGGTTGACAAATAGGGGTCGTCGGGAACACCGTCCATGGCGGCCTTCACCGCGCTGCACCCAGTATGACCTACAACTACTACCAATGGAGCCTGGAAACGATTGACAGCATAGGCGATACCAGCCATAGCAATCTCACCAAAGGCACCACCTGCGGTTCGGACTACGAATATATCTCCAAGCCCTTGATCGAAAACTACTTCCGGTGGTACGCGGGAATCCGAGCATCCAACTACGACTGCAAATGGATTCTGGCCAAATTCATGGAGTTTTTGACGCAATTCGGGATCATGTGCAGGATATTGGGATTTGCCTTCTACAAACCTGAGATTGCCTTCAATGAGAGCGGCAAGTGCTTCTTCGGAGGAAGCGGGTCTGGACTCCAGCTGCCTTGCCAGAAGCGGTTCGACTATCGGCAGAATCGGGGCGGTTGGGGAGACTACCGCGCTTTCCAATTCACCGCCTTTATTTGTTTGTGATGATGAATTTGTTGTGTACTTAGAGCGTTCACCTGCCCTTAACCATATCCCCCGGCATTTTGAGCAGGTCAAGGGTGTACGGTCTAGAAACGATGTTTCGTCCAACGACAGATTGATGGAATGGCAATCAGGACAGGGAAGATTTAGACCGTAATACATCTCAGCATTACAAGAGGATGTATAGATTCTGTCCAGTTCCGAGAGACGATTACTTATGGAACTAAGCAACGTTTCCCACTCTGATCTTGGAAACCAGACTCCACCGCATCCCCGGCAGGCGAAGATAAGGGCTGATTCCCATTCAAACGGTTCCAAATAAAGGTGGCATTGAGGACAACTGCGCATGTATGTATTTTACCCCCAATGCCAATGTCTCGTAAACTACCTACGCAATGACAAAGTCTCTGATTCATATTGGTGAATGACATCCATCCAATCATAACCGACGGGAACAGATTGCTGGCTGCAATAGTAATTCCAGACATCGCCCCAAGGCAGAGTCTTCGATTCTTCGAGCAGCGCAAGCCTGCCTGTGAAGTCGCCTGAGGCTTCCATATCTCGGAGTTGACCGATTGGTTCCAGTAAAGCAATTAGCAACGCCTTAAGCATGTTTCTGGTACCAATGGCCCATGCCGCAATTCGGTTGATACTCGCATCGAAATAGTCCAAACCAATATGAACTCGTTGGAGGTAATCTCCACGAACGATCTCCTCGGCGATGGCACGCAGGTCGTCATTGAGGACAACGACGTGGTCACTATCCCATCGAACTCCACGGCTTACGTGCAACAGTATTTCGTCGAGGTAGAGCATTACCGACGAAATTTTATCCGAAATGGTCTCGGTAGGGTGGAAGTGTCCCGCGTCGAGACACAGCATCATCTCATTTCGGACTGCATAGCCCAGATAGAACTCGTGGGAACCGACTACATAGCTCTCCGACCCAATCCCGAAGAGTTTGGCTTCCACGCAATCCTTTTGATGGGCGGGGTCCAATTTCTCTGCGAATATCTCGTCGAGAGATTGTCTCAATCGCTCGCGGGGACCTGTGCGATCCACCGGAGTATCCTTATAACCATCCGGGACCCACAGATTGGTGACGGTGGTCGACCCAAGTGCCTTGCCAATGGATGCCCCAATAACTCGGCAGCGTTTGCCGTGCTCCACCCAGAAAGCGCGATCTGCCTCATTGCTGCTTGAGAGGGTAAAAAGGTCGTTGGCTTTTGGATGACTAAAAAACGTCTGATTGAAGTCAATACCGAGGTTGTTCTCTTTTGCCCAAGCAACCCAGCCTTCGAAGTGGCTAAACTCGACTTCTGTGCGGTCCACTTTCTTACCGCCGAATTCGCCATAACTGGCATGTAAATTGAGCCGGTGATTTCCCGGAATGAGGCCATAAGCGACCTCGAGGTCTGAACGCAATTCAGCAGGAGTGCGCGCCTTGCCGGGATAGTTTCCGGTCGCCTGAATGCCGCCGCCTGTCAGCCCTTCGTCGCTCTCGAATCCTCCGACATCATCGCCCTGCCAACAGTGCAACGAGATTGGGACCGATGCCAGTG
>CAISOI010000236.1 GCA_903886985.1 uncultured Chthonomonas sp. | reverse complement strand
TGGATTCCTTATTACTCCATGAAGACAGCACTGCCTTCAGCAATTCTCAACGCCGATTTAATTCAACAGGTATCACCTTTTTGGTATTCGCTAAAAGATCAGAACACAATTGCGGATCTATATACGCCGGCGAATCCCAGCGTTCTCATGTGTATTCCTTTGCAGTCCATGAAGGATGCTGGATTTAAAGTAATCCCCACTATTACCGACGGTACCGATGTCGATCCCAAGACCGGCAAAATTTCTCAAATGGTCTTATCCAATCTTTTGGCTGATCCGATTTCCCGTAAAAACATTGTCAATGTCATCGTTAATTTAGTCGTGAACAATAATTTTGACGGTATTGACCTGGACGTCGAGAATTTTGCATTTGTGGATCCAGTTACGACGTGGCCGACTACACAAACGCGGTGGGTGCAATTTATTTCTGATTTATCTACAGCGTTACATGGGCAGGGAAAAGTCCTTTCTATAACGACGCCACCTCTCTTCGATCCTGCTTCAGGCAAGAAGGGGTACTACGTATTTGCCTGGTCACAGATCGCATCGATGATCGATCAATTGCGCATCATGGCCTATGACTATTCGACGAGTAGCCCGGGGCCAATCGGTCCTTTGCTCTGGACAACGAACGCAGTCACGTATGCGGTCTCGGTCGTACCCGCTTCAAAAATTTATATTGGAATTCCCGGCTACGGTCGAGACTGGGTAACTAAGGTGATCGGAACGTGTCCGACTCTTCCTATTAATTACACCAAAGCTGTGGCGCCAGGAGTTGTTGGAACAGTCGTTATGCATGATGTCGCCGCACTTGCGGCAACGTATGGAGCAACGCCAACCTATAACCAGACCTTTGGGGAATCATCGTTTACCTATCAAAAGGTCTACAACGGAACGCTTACCAACGGATCCCTCACCACGTGTACTGCTTATCGCACAGTCTGGTACCAAGATGCACAGAGTTTTACTGCTCGCGCAAACCTGGTATCGCAGTATCGCTTAGGTGGACTTTCGGAGTGGACTCTTGGCATGGAAGATCCGAGCGCTTCGCAAGCACGCCTTTCAGCAATGCGAGCAGCAAATCGAGATTCACACCGCGCTCGTGCGCCTCATCGAGGACGATGACGTCGTAGCGCATGAGAAGCGGATCGGACTGGAGTTGGGCGAGCAGAACACCTTCCGTCATGAAGACGAGTCGCGTGTCCCGCGACATCTCGAACTCTTTGCCGATCTGATACCCGACCGCGCCACCAAGCTCCGTCCCGTTTGAGTCGGAGACCCAATGGGCAAGAAGCGTGGCCGCCATACGGCGAGGTTGCGTCACACCGATCTTCCGATTCCCGCCAAGCCCAGCTTTGAGCATAGCGAGCGGAGCTCGGGTCGACTTCCCTGCGCCGGTTTCGGCCGCGAGAATCAAGATCTGAAATGCACGAATGAGACGAAGAAACTCTTCCACATGCCCATCGAACGGGAGAACCATTGAATCAAACACGTTACCCTCCTGCTTCAATTGTCATTCTGGGCAAAACGAGGAAACTCCTCGCAATGCAAAACGTTAAACGTTCGGTTGTACGGAACAATCGTACAAAAACAAGACGGAATCCGCCTAATTTTCGACGGATTAATATACCATG
>CAISOI010000235.1 GCA_903886985.1 uncultured Chthonomonas sp. | reverse complement strand
TGGACTGAAGGAGCCTATACTAGGAACAGCCGCAATCGCAATTGCACCTGACCACACGGCAATCATTGCCGAGCCCTTCCGTTTTAGCTTCATTTACATTCCTCTCTGGACACAGTCTGTTTCAAAACGTGAGATCTTTGTCTCGGATCACAATAACTGCATCAAGTATCCATGGTTTAATCCACATATAGATGTAGACACACAACCCTACTACTCATATTATGTCACATACCACAAACCGAGTCTATAGATATCTATGTTCTTTGAAAACTTTCTTCTATTAATTCCGTCACACTCTCTTCAGCGGTTAATGGCATATCCTCTTCGATAGGTCGACGAGGCGAGTGCGCCAATCTCTCCAGCTTTCGCTCTGCTTTGCATCGATACATATGCGCATCAGCTGTGGATAGGAGCGAAGCACAATCTGTCGCATGCAATGGATAACAGGCATACCCTATGCTAACGGACATCCTTAATGGACCGAGATTGGTGTGTGTAAGACCAAGATCATAATTCTCCACAGCCTGCCTAATGCGCGTAGCAAGTGCGTCCGCTTCAGCAGGACCAGCCCCCTGCAGAACAATCAGGAATTCGTCACCGCCATATCTAGCGACAATGTCATCCTCGCGTACCACTTTTCTAAATAGAGCGGTCAGATCGGTAAGAACCTGATCTCCACGCCTATGTCCAAAATTATCGTTAATAGGTTTGAAGCTGTCTAAGTCCAAACATAACAATGCAAATGCAGATCTATCCTTGCCAAGTCTGCGCTCTTGTTCTGGAGCGGTGGAATCCGTGACTTTTGCCGATGCAGCTCTTTTGTTTGAGTGAGCTACAGGCGCAAGAGCCATCTTTCGCTCGTCATTTAAACATCGCTCATCAACATACTGAGTAATATAACGCAGGTTATAAAGACCAGTTAATGGATCCGTAACCGCATCCGATTTGGTGCGTTCGAATACATTAGCATTGTAGAGAGCCATACCAGCACGTTCAGCAATGCTCTCTAATAAAAGCTTATCCTGTGATCCGAATGCATCCTCATCCTGGTGATACAGATTGATAGTTCCTATAGCATGCCCTTCGTAGACAATTGGAACGATAATACTGGAACGCAATTGAACCCACTCCGTGGATTGCACCCCGTTTAGCAACAGATCTTCTGGATTGAATACAGAAACATGTGTGACGCCCGAATTAAATACCTGTAAAGAAGCGCTGGCATCTCCCACAGTTCTGCTTCCTTCGAAAAACTCACGATTGACACCAATAGATGTGCGAGCGCGAAGAAATCCTCCCTCTTCATCCTTAATCATAAACACACACGAAGTATTTGGAAAAATAGCTTGCAGTTTGCGGGCAAGTATCTCAAGTGTCTCTTGCATACCCAGACTACCAGACGTGGTCTGAGCAACTTCATAGAGTGCCCAGATTTCGGATGAGGCACGCTGTATTAGCTTTGCGGCATTGTCCACCTTGCTGGAGGATTCAACTGACGGCTTCTTCACGAGCGCTAACGGCCCCTGTCCATCTTTTGCCATCTCTTGAATGGTATCCCAAATGACCACTTGAAACGCTTTAACAACATCAGGATCAAAGTGCCGACCGGCCTCTTTTATAATTCCTTCCACAACCATCTCGTGCGGCCATGCATTTCGATACGACCTAGACGAGGTCATGGCATCATAAACGTCAGCCACAGCCAAGATACGTGCTGTAAGAGGAATCTCCGTACCAGCCAGCCCTTCTGGATATCCTTTACCATCCCACCTCTCATGGTGGCTTTTTACAACGGGGATAACCGGCCACGGAAAATCAATGTGTGCGAGAATATCGGCACCAATCTCGGGGTGCTTCTTGATTTTCTCAAATTCATCGGGGGTCAAACGCCCAGGCTTTAAGAGTACATATTCCGGAACTCCTAGCTTCCCAATATCGTGGAGCAGCGCTCCAAAAGTTATCCCCTGCATCTCAGATCCGCTGATTCCCATTTCACGGGCAATCGCAATGGCATATCTTTGAACACGCACGATATGTTGGTGCGTGTATTGGTCCTTTGCATCAATAGCAAGGGCAAGAGATTTTATCGTAGCTTCATACAGGTTGGATATCTCATTCCGACGCTCTTGCAGCTCAAGTATGTGCTTTTCTCGCTCTTCGGCACGGGTGGTGTACGTATTAAATGCCTGATAGGTTAATAACGCAAACGGAGTAGCCCCCAACAGTATTCCAACGAAATGGTCCTTAAGATAAGCAACCAAAAGCATACTGATGGATGCACCTGTAAAGTACCCAGGAGCCGTCCACAAAAATGATCTTTTCCAAACCGAAACAACACTTGAATCACTTACCAGACTGATAATGACTGAGACGCCGCCTGTGTTCACCAACCAATATACGAGACTGGCAAAAGCAACAGCTGGGAAATTCTCGGGTTTAATTTGACCAGCAGTGGGGTGTACGAGTATGAAGACGGTTAGCCCGAAACACTCTGCTGAGATTGCCGTCAACGCAATGTTGAACGCCATTTGAGGGAATTTTTGCATCGGCTTCAAGCAGGCTGAAAGAGTGGCGACAGAACCTACCATTGCTCCGTACGCGGGACCAAGGTAAAGCATGGCGGCAAAAGTCAGCGCGGATCCAAGAGACATGGAACTCATGCGTTCCAAAGGTCCCATCGGGACTAACTTCACTTTCCAACTTCCGGCAATGGCAGCGACACCGACGAACGCCAAAATTTCTAGTGGCGATCTTTGGATCGGTATGTTAGCAAAAAGAGCCGTCCAAAGGGTCACACAGATTCCGAGTGAGACGATGGACCACAAGTATATTCTTGCTTTAAGTGGGACCGATGTCATAAACTATTGACCTGAATGAGGCATAGATAAAAATTCACTCTCAAATCGCAATGAGAAACATATTAATATCTACTATTCCTTCAATTGTAACATGTAAGTTGCTGTTGATGCAACACTAATCTCAAGGACTAAGAATCTATTGAGAATCTCCTAGTTGCTAATAAACCGGTGATATCTCCCCATCCAGTAACAAATCAGCCATGCTGAGCCGTCTTCTTCCGTATGTCCGCCATCGCCGCCATTTCCCTGATAAGGATTTCCATTCCATCGCATGATCGGGCGCTCGAAGATCGGCAATACACGGTCCAATTCACGTTGCTTGCCACCAGGAGAAATCAGCACTTTTACATCCAGCCTCTGGTCATTCTGAACCCGCCAATCCACAAGGTCCCAAGGCCAATCCTGAAGTGTTTTCACTGCCTCCGAGGTCCGACAATCGTGCGCTCCGCTTGCCCCGTAGATAAAGTTGTAGAACGGACTCCGTTCATTCCGAATACTCTGCCAATTGAATTCCAATGATTGAAGCAGAATCGCCCGTATCGCAGGATCTTTCTCGATCTGGAAAATGCTGTAGAAGTTGAGGAATGAGAGCTCATCGTCAGAATGATTCACTCCCCACCATGGCAGCCCCTGTCTTAAATTCAAAACGTTCAACGCATAGTGATGCTCTCGAATGAGCTTTTGATACTCGCGTTCATATTTTTGATCACCCGTGATCTGCGCGGTGATCTTCAAATATGTCAATAACTGAAGCGAATTAAGACCTCGTTGATCCAACCATCGAGGATCATCATTGATAGTTTTAGGGCCGTAAATCGCCCAGCGCGTCCTACGACCAGTATGACCAATCAAGTTGTATTCATGCTCAAGAATGTTGTCAGTAATCGACTTTGCGACTCTGCTGATTTCTCTCTTCTCTGCATCATTTGCCACGAGGTTGTAATAAGTGTAGAAGGCAAAATAGTGGCCATCCAACTCATCCGATGAGGTATCCCCTTTGCAGTACAACTCCGGGTGCTGCTTTGGCGTATACCATATCTTATCTGTTTCCCCAGCAACTCGTACCGTTTCGTTGGGATCGTATCCAGAGGCTTTTTCACCTTTGCGAATAATAGACCGCGCTGGGTATCCGGGATATCCGCTGAGCCTAGTCAAATCCAATAGCGCTTCCATGGAATTATGGGCAGCTTTTCGTG
>CAISOI010000234.1 GCA_903886985.1 uncultured Chthonomonas sp. | reverse complement strand
GTATCTTATCGACAGATATGGACCCGATGCTTTTCTACGCCTCTATTCATCCATCTCAGTTCACCACGTAAATGCATCCTTTATACAGGTCTATGGCAGGGACATGAAAGTGATCGAGAAAGAATTAATGGACTATCTTGCAGCGAAGTCTTAAATGTTCGTGCGGAATTCGCACGAGTTTGCAAAATTTGCATCAATGCTGTTTGACATAATCTACAATGACATTGGCAAAATGCAACTTCTTGGAGTGACAAGACACACCTTGATATTTCACATAGATATCACGATGAGATAATTTGAACAAGTTGCACATCCGAAATAGATTGTTCATCAAAGCCAGCTTAGAGCGTTCCGATAAGATTAATTAGGATGAATACACGGGAGAAGAGTCGAATGAAATATGTTAAATCTGAAGCAGTGCACGGTGTCCTATTGGCGGCACTACTGGCTAATAGTGTGGTGGCAGTCCGAGCTGATGTAACCGCAAAATTGGACATTAACTTGACCAAGAAAGGAGTCGCGATACCCCCGTCTTTCGGCGGTCTAATGACTGAGGAGATCAACCACAGTTATGATGGCGGCCTCTTTGCGGAACTGATTCAGAACCGAACATTTCAGGACCCCTCCCCACGTCAGCGACCAGGTTCCTCACAAGGCGCTCAAAACGGTTTACCAATTCACTGGTCGAAAGTTGGGAATTGCAAGGTCAGCACAGATCGCACAAATCCCGTAAACGCCGCGCTGCCTGTCAACCTGCGTCTGGACCTTGAAGGCGGAACGGGTGGCGTCGCAAACGACGGCTATTGGGGAGTTCCCATTAGACCCAATACTCGATATACTGCGAACTTCTATGCTCGTGGTACGGACGGATTTTCGGGACCAATAACAGCATCGCTCATGTTAGATGATGGTGACGTGGTCATCGCAAAAACGGAGACACAACCAATCTCAAATACTTGGCAAATGTATAAAGTCACGATTAAGTCCAGCTCTAAAGCCCCCGTAACGACAAAGGCACGCTTCGTACTTTCAGCCTCTGGCACTGGAAGTGTCTCTTTCAGTCTTGTCTCTCTATTTCCACCGACATACAAAAAAACGCCCAATGGATTGAGACCCGACCTAATGAAACTCATGGCAGATCTACATCCTGCCTTTATCCGCCTCCCGGGTGGCAACTACGTTGAGGGCAGCACCTTCCCTACACGATTTAATTGGAAACAGATGGTTGGTCCCGCATCAGCTCGACCCGGACACATGGGTTGTTGGGGATATAGATCCTCGGACGGATTTGGGATTCCAGAATACCTGCTCTGGTGCAAACAGTTAAAAGCAGAACCTGTCCTGGCTGTTTTTGCCGGCTATGTGCTAAATGGCAACCACGTGGATGCGGGTAGTCCAGAGATGGAGCAGTACACACAGGAAGCGCTGGAAGAGATTGAATATATCAGTGGGCCGGCATCCAGCAAATGGGGCAGAGTCCGCGCCGCCGATGGTTTTCCAAAGCCTTTTGACTTACACTATGTTGAGATCGGGAACGAAGATTGGTTCGATAGATCAGGCAGTTATGACGGTAGGTTTACCCAGATGGCCAAAGCCATTCGGGCAAAATACCCAAACCTCAAAATCATCGCAACCGCGCCGGTTAAGAGTTTTCAACCAGATTTGATTGACGATCACTTCTATCGCAGCGCACGCCAACTGTTAACTTTGGGACGGCAATACGATCCTCCAACGGGAAATCCTGCACCTCTTAGTTTTTCTGGCGGAGGTTCCAATGGACGACAACCAAATGGCATGAAAACGTTCGTTGGTGAATGGGCTACGCAGGAGGGACGACCGACGCCCACATTAAATGCAGGATTGGCAGATGCAGCATTCATAATGGCACTTGAACAAAATGCAGATGCAATTCCATTAGAATGCTATGCGCCCCTGTTTGTCAATGTCAATATGGAAGATTCTGCAAAGGGCTATCCGCGCGCTTGGCAATGGGGTACCAACCTCATTGGTTACGATGCACTTACCAGCTTCGGTTCCCCAAGTTTCTATGCACAATCCATGCTCGCAAAGAATCGCGGTGATTTCGCTTTGAATTCCGCACTACAGATCGCTCCCGCAGCTCCTGAAACTGCACCGGAACCACACGGAGCCATTGGTGTTGGAAGTTGGCACACAAATGCCGAGTACCGTGACATCTCAGTTACTTCTCCGGATGGAAGTTCACTTTTAACGGTCGCACCTGCTCAGAATACCAATGCATGGCAGACCATTGGTTCGAGATTCGCATGGGCGGACGGTGCGATTCATCCTATAAATGGAGACTCGGAATCATGGGCAATCACCGGTGATCCGAAATGGACGAACTATACCATTCGACTTCGAGCCAGAAAGAAGAGTGGCGCTGAAGGGTTTATCGTTCTGTTCAATGCCCTGGACGGTAATAATTACCAATGGTGGAACATTGGTGGTTGGGGAAACACGGTCGCTCGTTGTGAAGTTGCTGCCAACGGCGATCGCACACCCTATGGTCCAGGTGTACCTTTTGTAGTTGAAACGGATAGATGGTATGACCTGCGATTGGAAGTCACTGGAAACAGAGTCCGTGGATTTATAGATAATAAACTGGTCACGAACACGAGAATAGAACAGGGCGCCCCGCCCGTTTCCGCTATCGCTACTGCGACCTATTCCAGTAAAGACCATGCAGTCTTCGTAAAGGTTGTGAACCCTGGAAATAATGCCGTCAATATGGCTATCCAGATCAGCGGTGCTGGTATGGTAAATCCTAAAGGTGAAGCCATTGTACTGTCTGGAGACTTAACCGCGACGAACTCAGTCGAACAACCAATGAAAATTGCGCCGGTGAGGGAAGTAATCACAGATGCGTCCACTTCCTTCAGCCGGAATTTCCTACCACATTCGTTTACCTTGCTCAAGCTGAGTGTGAAATAGTAAAGTTATAGGCGTTTGTAGACACGGAGAAACGGATATATACATGGCTGTGATTAATCACACTTCCATCTGGAAGTATTCAACGCGATTACTCCTTCGTTCCGCGGTTGTGGTTTCGATCTGTTCTGTTGTCACGTGCATAACCGCACGTGGCACGAGCAGGAGTAATTTCGCACAAAATCCCACTGTGTTTGCAGATATTCCCGACCCATCCATAATACGGGTGGGCAGTAACTACTACATGAGCAGCACTACCATGCACATGTGCCCTGGTGTTCCCATCATGAAATCTCGGGACCTTGTGAATTGGCATTTGGTAAATTACGCTTATGACACCCTCGGTGATACCGATGAACTAGCC
>CAISOI010000233.1 GCA_903886985.1 uncultured Chthonomonas sp. | reverse complement strand
GGGACGCTTGGCTCATCATCACGCTCCATCTGGCATCTGTCAGTTTGCTGGCAAGTGCAGTAATACCTTTCTTCGTAGACTCACCTATCCTGCTCAAGATCGGATTTGGCGGAATAGCTATCGTGGTTGTGTTCCTAATTCAATGGACTTTGGCAAAGACGCGGTATTCACTATTACAGCGCGTGATTCTTGTTGAATGTGGTCCCTTGCATAACAAAATTAACTACTCAGATATCACTTCCATACGCCCTACCAATAGCCCACTCTCCAGCCCGGCACTCTCTCTAAATCGCTTGCAAATAAATCATCGTGGGCATCGGTTCGGAACCATTATCTCGCCGATAAATCAGGAGGAGTTCCTTCAAGAATTGGTCTCCCGAGATCCAGGTCTGGAACTGAACGGTCTTGTTGTCACTCGTCACACCGAGCACGGTATCGATGAAGCTTAAGTTAGGTTTTGTGCTAATTACCGTTTGTATCGCAATTGGACTTGTCAGCTGTGGTCGTACCATCAATCGTAGTGCAGAACGTAAAATTCGCGATGTTTTGCCCGAATATCTTGGTCCGGCGAAAGTCTGGAATGCACATGTGGATAGTCCAGCAAATCGGACTTTATCCGGTAAACTGCGCCACCTCACCATTGATGGCGAACAGGTCAACCTACAAGGGATTATTCGCTGCGCCCAACTCCACATCGATATGGACGAGGTTGAGTTTGACACCAATGAAAAGCGATTGAAATCTGTCAAGAAAACCCTTTTCTCTGCCACCATCGACGAAACGGGCATCAATCGTTACCTGAAAGACAATCCCCCAACAGAGGATGAACCCGTCAGAATTAAATACATCGAACTCCGATCCAACGGGATGTATATCGAAGCGACTCGCTGGATGCTGGGAAAAGCATGGCCCTATACAATGACCGTGCAGCCGGTCCTTTCCTCAAAGACACATCTGGACTTCTCCCCGGAACGTATGACCGCAGTCGGATTGCCGGTTCCTCTACCAAGATCTGCACTCGTGTGGCTGGCAAGACGACTGAGCCAGGGGTTTGACTTTTCGACCTTGCCGTTTCCGCTTCGACTGTCCAGCTTCAAGGTGCAACAGGGAAAGATCGTTCTCATCGGCGAGGCCGATGTTATGGAGAGCCTGAATAGTCGGATTGGGAAATGGCTCCCAGACAACAACCGATCAAGTTCTGAAACAGAATAAATCCTAACTGGTGCAGGGGCGGATCGACATCCGCCCACTTTTTTCTTAGTCATTTCGCCTCATTCCGTCATTCCCGCGAAGGCGGGAATCCACAATACACTCCAACCACCGAAACAACACCAATGGAACGCCAATACGCAGATACATTAAAAATCGTCCCCGTTCCAAGAGCGCCTTTCCGGCCACTCAATCGTGTTACCATGTGCATCGAATTTGTATCCCAAATTCTTTAAAATCATGTCCGCCTCCCGCATTGTCTGTTCGTCAATCTTTGCCTGCCGTTTCTGCCGCGCTTCTTCCGATTTACTGTAGATATGTATCGCGCGTCTCCTTTGATAGCTCGGATCATTCATGAGATTCTGAACATCTTCCTTCTTAAAGAACCAATGGGAACACCCCCTCTGTGGGATATGTGTACTGAATTGGTGGTCAATTCTGGGACTATATGGAACCTGATAACCCTGAAGTCGGCCCGTTTCCCGCAATTTTCTGACATGAGACATGCAGATACCCATCATCCGGGAGACCTGCCGCGTTGACATATAACCGTGGTGATTTCGGAAGAGGCTTTTCGCTGTCGCCGGATCCGGCTTTTGTTCCGAGTGTAAAAACTCCGAGCAGTCAAAACTCAGATTCCATTCCGACTTCATTTCTTGCGGTATCCCCTTCTTGCGGACTTCCCGCTCACCTTTGATCCGCATGACAGCGTTATAGAGCACATAGCACTTGGACCCATACTGCCCGGGAATGTCTTGAAATGCAAACATTCGATTTTTGTAGACATAGTTTTTGACAACACTGGGGCTCGTTCCCAATATAGTTGCTGCATCTTGGATAGTGAGCAGTGACTCTGGGTCAACCGCAGCAGAGACTGGCAGATGCCCCACCGCCGCAAGCCGAATCGCCTCTCGCATCAATCGCTTTTGATAGAGATCCGAATTCGTAAACTCCACAACATCTTCATAACGGAACCAAAAGCCTATATGCCCCTCATGTCGTTTCTCAAATGGCAGCAACCCCTTCCTTGCATATCTGGTCACGGCTTGCCTACTCACGTTTAATACCTCCGCCACTTCCATGCTGGTCATTATCGGCTTGTAAGGGATGGTTGGGGTCTGCACCTCCGGCTTAGGCTCCAGTGGTATTGGGCGTGGAGTACGAGCAGTTATATTTTTCCGAGCTTTCATTGCCTTTATTTCCTCCTTTGAACTATCGTTGGCACTAAGTACTAACTCGTTTCAGAGAGGCAAACTCGGCAAGGGGATTGGGAGAAAACGGCAAAGGCGAATGGGGAATGGAAGAATGGGAGCGCTTACGCGATCTAGTCATCTTGCCTTTTCACCGGTATGTATTTAGTTTTACAGACGGTCATTTAACATGAATGGACAGAATATGCACGATGTTGTGCGTTTGTCCTAGACAAGTATCACTGTCGTTTGAACTAGAATCTAACGAACGATCTTGCCTAATCTTTTATTGGACTGTCCTCCTTATATAGCC
>CAISOI010000232.1 GCA_903886985.1 uncultured Chthonomonas sp. | reverse complement strand
GAGAGAAATTTTGTGAGCGTAGATTGCGCCGCAGATTCGCCCCCGATATAGATCGGAGACTTATTGACAGAGCGGTCGACCTTTAATTGCGAAAGTGCAAAATCTGGATCGCTAACATCCCAAGATGGTAGATTATGGTCGAGAAGGCTTCGCTGTAAATCTCTCTGTGCTAGCGGCTGCAAATATTCCTCAAGTAAACGATGAATCTTTGGACGCAAAGTAGCTGCTGCCCATTCGTCTTTCGTCGACGCTGTGTCGACGGGAACGACAACATCGCTTTCTACCTGAAGAACTGTACAAGCAACTTCGTTGACCACATTCCGCCGCCAAAGTCGTTGGATATATGTGTAGCCACAATCCATTATGAGCACGGCTGCGTCTGTTGACAATTCGATGGCAACGTCATCTGGCGATCCCCTGCGAACAATGAGTGGAATCCCACGTGTATATAAGGTCTTGTTAACGTCGCACAGACCTTCCAACATAAAAGCATAGTGGCGCGCATTTGCTTCGGGGTAGTTATCTGTAACGCCGAAGGCTACCACTAGAGGTAGTTTGAGATCGTTGGCAACTTCAATTGCAAATTCTAAAGCATGGTTATATCGACTTCGGACAGATTGCTGCATCCAGTAAAGAACATATGATCCTGACTGGTTTGGAGACTGCTTTAGAAGCTTAATGCGGCTGTTTTGGATCATCTTCAACGAAACCTATAAATGAATTATCGCGAGGAAACCGGCAACACAAATTTGAGAGCCGTAAGAGACTCGGAGAAGCCTACAACCTTTATGTCTGTGAGTCCTGCATTTCTCCCTGCGGAAATGACATCGACCTCACGGATTCGGAGCACTCCCTTCGGATAGACGATCCAGAGTGGCCGAGAACTTTTCATCGATGTTGCAATGTCACTCAGCGTAACCAAGTCGCCGATAGCGTCAACAAAGAGAAAAGTTATGTCCGAATGAAACTCACTAAACGGAATCAAGGGAATATCCAACCGAGCTATATCTGCCATAAACGAAGCAGGCGCCTCTCCCAGAATAGTTACTGACATACCGCTTACGATGCCGAGCTTTTCTATCGTCGACTTAGGGTTTTGGATTCGATTTACCCACTTTTCAGCATGGGTACCGTTATGGATTACCAGTACATCATTTGCGGTCTGGACAGTGAGTTGACCTTGCGAGGCACTTAAACTAACAATGTCTTCAAATTTGATCTTGAGTTTAAGCTCCCCGCGACAAATTATCTCGGTTGTTTCCAAGAGAACCTTTGCCGTATAACGTTCCTCATGCCAATCAATCGGGCAATTAAGTTCATATCCCATTTTATCTCCCCACTTTACACTTACTCTCGATTAATACAGAATGTACCTGAATATCTGTAAATGTTTTGGGAAGGTCAAAGGCATGAGTGAAGTTATAAGGTGTAGTTGGTGCAACGGAAATGAAGCTATGCAGGAGTACCACGACACAGAATGGGGTGTGCCTGTTCACGACGATAAAAAGATATTTGAGTTCATGATTCTGGATGGTGCGCAGGCGGGTCTCAGCTGGCAAACGGTTTTGAACAAACGTGAAGGATATAGGAGGTTGTTCGCGGATTTTGATGTTGCGAAGGTTGCAGCTTTCTCAGATGCGGATTGTGAGCGAATTCTGCTCGATCCCGCTATCATTCGAAATCGGCTGAAAGTGTACGGCGCCGTGATAAGTGCTAGAGAATTCCTTGCAGTTCAAGATGAATTTGGGACTTTTGACAAATATATTTGGCAGTTCACCGGCGGTGTGACGATTGACCACCAAATTCAAGCGGATCATCATGTGCCGGCAACGAGCCCGGAATCGGATGCAATGAGCAAGGATTTGCGGAAGCGTGGTTTCAAATTTGTTGGATCCACAATTTGTTATGCCTTCATGCAGGCAGCAGGAATGATCAATGACCATCTTGTTACTTGCCACCGATACTCCTATTTGGCTGGCCGATAGGAACAAGTCTTTATATGCTGGCGTAAGAACAAATGTAGAATTTTTTGAATGGGAGAGATAGCTATGTCAATCGCCGAAGGGCAACCTGCACCTGACTTTACACTAACAAGTACTGATGGTTCGTTGGTGACATTATCCAGTTTGAAGGGGCAAAATGTCGTCCTCTATTTTTATCCGAAGGATGATACATCTGGTTGCACAGTTGAAGCATGTTCTTTCCGAGACAATATCGCGACGGTCCAGTCGCATGGTGCTCTGCTGTTTGGTCTTAGTCCCGACAGCATCAAGAAGCACGCAAAGTTTACTCAGCCTGAGGGCCTGGAAATATCCATTGCCTGGTGATAAAGAAATACCGACG
>CAISOI010000231.1 GCA_903886985.1 uncultured Chthonomonas sp. | reverse complement strand
GAGCCCAAGCCCAAATCCTGCGTGAGGTGTCGAGCCGTATTTTCGTAGTTCCAAATACCACCAATAGGCCTCTTCCGGTAGGTCTTGTGCGCGGATTTTGTCCAAAAGGACATCATGACGTTCTTCGCGCTGACTGCCACCAATGATTTCACCGATACGTGGTGCAAGCACGTCCATGGCACGCACTGTTTTGCCATCGTCATTGGAACGCATATAAAAGGCTTTGATCTCTTTGGGGTAATCGGTCACGATCACCGGTTTCTTGCAGACTTCCTCCGTTATATAACGTTCATGCTCACTCTGAAGGTCGCTTCCCCAGGAGACTGGAAACTCCCAAGACTTATCTGCTTTTTCTAAAATCTTGACTGCTTCCGTATACGTTAGGTGTTCAAAATTGGATGATGCTACATGCTCAAGAGTGCTCAAGACAGTGTTGTCTATCCGCTTGTCAAAAAATTCCAGGTCTTGTTGACAGGTATTCATTACGTGAGTGATTATATATTTTAAAAATTCCTCTGCGAGCTCCATGTCACCTTCAAGGTCGCAAAATGACATCTCTGGCTCGACCATCCAAAATTCTGCCAGATGACGAGGGGTGTTGGAGTTTTCTGCACGGAAAGTTGGACCAAAAGTGTAAACATTGCTGAACGAAAGCGCGAATATTTCTGCTTCGAGCTGTCCGCTAACCGTCAGGAACGATGGTTTGCCAAAGAAGTCCTGTGAATAGTCAACGAGTCCTTTATCCGTCCTCGGAGGGTTCTGCATATCTAGTGTTGTCACGCCAAACATTGCGCCAGCACCCTCGCAGTCTGATGCAGTGACTATCGGCGTATGAACGTAAACAAACCCACGCTCATTAAAGAATTTGTGTATTGCAAAAGACAGTGCATTCCGGACACGGAAAACGGCCCCGAAGGTGTTAGAACGCGTCCGAAGGTGAGCAATGTCTCGAAGGAACTCCATTGTATGCCCCTTCTTTTGAAGAGGATACGTGGTTGGGTCCGCGGCGCCGATAACGGTTACTTCTGCAGCCTTAATTTCGATTGCCTGTCCAGCGGCAGGGCTTTCCACAACATTGCCCTTTACTGAAATACAAGCACCGGTAGTGACATCTTTTAGAATATCTTCCGAGATCAAACCCGTCTCGATGACGATTTGTAGGTCCTGAAAGCAGCTCCCATCGTTCAACTGAACAAAATGTATGCCCTTACTGTCTCGGCGAGTCTTCACCCATCCGCGGGCAACAACTTCAGCCCCCGAAGATTTTTGGAAGATATCCTTGATGTATTCACCCGGTTTAATCATTTAGGAATTAATAGCCTTTTAAAATTAGTGGGAGTCCAAACAGCAACTCGATTGCATATTATAGCTTAGACAACAAAGTATGAGAGGAAGGTATTGGTCAATTTACAAGTGAAGATTGCTTGTTTTGAACTTTTGACTGTGCAGTTGTAGTTAACTTTGAACGAGATGACTTAGCTTCTGTAAAAAGGCGAACAAGTGTATCGTTCTTTTGTGCTTCCGCGACTTTCAAAGGGGTTGTACCTGCTGTATCAGATTGTTCTGGGTTGGCACCATACTTTAGCAATAGCTCTGCTATTTCAACATTGCCCATTACAACTGCCCTCAACAACGGAGTCTCACCCCACTTTGAAACGTGTGAAATGTCTGCTTGAGAACGCAATAATGCGTCGACTACTTTAGTGAATGCTTCTGTCGGAACTTCTACTTTGATCATTCGGCTTGTCCCCAGGACTCCACTTCGTTTCCTCAAGACGCCCTGCTCATATTTGGCGAGACGGTTAAATGCCGTTGAATGTCCCGCTCCTGAAACTGCAATGAGAAGGGGTGTCTCACCTTGATTGTC
>CAISOI010000230.1 GCA_903886985.1 uncultured Chthonomonas sp. | reverse complement strand
TGGATCAGAAGTCCATGGGGCACCGTTAATATTAACAAACTTTCTGCCTACAACTTCCGAGTAAGAGACCAGAGTCTTATTGGATCCCTGATCAATCGGCAGCCAGTTATCGAAGTTTGCGGGTATCGTCAGCACCTGATCTACCACCGTAGTGATATTCCCGGAATTATCAACATAACTCGCAGTGAGCAAGAAACTTCGGGAATAAGTTGCAGGAGCAAACGCTATCTGTTGGTTGACATAATCGATTAAGTAGGAGGCCTGTCCAATACCGAAGTTGCTCGGCAGCGCGGCAGTGCCGCCCTGTACATCAGTTCTCCGCACCAGTGGAGCACCCTGAATGAAAATGCTGTCTGTCTGACCTGGCCAGGTAACGTCCATGAAGGGACCGTTCATCAAAACATAAACGGAGCCACGACCTGCAACTGTCGGTGAAGGAATGGGAATTCGGATCGTCTCTCCTAACACTCTTCGCGTTTTGTTAACATCGGAAAAATAATAACTCCAAGGAAATTGACCCGTAGGCTCTTTGGTCGCTTGCCCCATGTCATCTGGAGTGGTGTTTGGATCGATTACAAATGTAGTGCCGTTATAAAGCACAGGAACGATCGCATCCGGCATATTAGAGGATAAAAGCTGCCACCGGTTTGCTTCTTGACGCGCGAGACTAGTTCCTCGCGCTAGAGCTTCTGTTTGTTGATTGATCAAGAAGCCGGGCGGGAATAGCCGTATAACTGAAAGAATGCCAATTGTCAAAATGACAAGAACTACCAGCACTTCTATCAGTGAGACACCAATTTTTCGAGAAACATTTCGCATTTGGAATTTGCCGGTGAGACTAAATTAGTGATTCTGGAGATTTATAGAGCAACATCTAAATCCCTCAAAATTCGATTGCCCGATCTAACGATATAAGTATCTATCTGACGACTACAAGACCTATCATGTTCCGAATTACACCTTTACCATATTGGCAACTCGGAAGACTAAATTCTATTGAGCGAAGACAGATGGACCATACTTCAAATATTGCTGAATTGAGATCTTCTTGGCTGTCCCTGCCATGGTTACAGATGGAGCTGAACCACTGCCAGTTACTGCATGGTGATAGGTACAGATTGTTAGCAGGGTCTTGTCGTCCGGCGGATTCTTATATTTTAACTGAGAAGTAAAGTCATCCTTTCCAGTTTCGCCGGTCCAATCCAAACTGTAGTTCTTGACAAATCTGCCATTAACGGCCTTGCCAGTATTTGGATCAATCAATGGGGAGATATCGTATGAATCCCACTTGTAATAGTACTTTTTAGCTCCTGCATATGGACCTGATGTAAAACAGTCGTATGTCAAACCTGTTGTAGAGTCCGTGCCACAAAATGCAGCCAACTCTTCGCCAACCCACTTGCGAGCCGTACCGATATTTGGCCCGCTTGTATACTTTGGCCATCCTACTGGGCGAGGCGGAAACAGTGCGGGTGTAATTACAGCTGCTGATGCTGCAGGTACAGGACTCGACGGTGACCTCAAAACATTAGGGTTATCAGGGCACTTAAAAATATTACTGTCCTTGATCTGCTCAGGATACAAGAACCCATTGATAACCTTAGTAGCGCTTACTGGAATTTGGGTAGTGGGATCTGTTAAATACACACCCGTTGAATTACCAGAT
>CAISOI010000229.1 GCA_903886985.1 uncultured Chthonomonas sp. | reverse complement strand
GCCCCAGACCACATCGTGGATTCGTTAAGAATAATGCGTTCATCGCGTATTCTGCCGAAAACCATAGCTCCCAGACGCCCGTTACCCATAGGGCAGGATTCTGTGTAGTGCATGGCTTCACGGTCAAATAGCAAATTTTGCGATCCGTCGTATCGCGGCACGTTAGAGGTTTGCCGTGCAGAGGCGGCGAACAGTCCTGCAATAATTAGAGTTAACATGAATTGAATATTTGTGCCGTACCCTTACGAATCCTGCCCGAAGAGAGAATAGTAAAACGACAATGCAATTACGCGAATTGGTTTCATACCTTGACGATTATCTAGCGACAAACTCCATTACCGATTACCCCGGAGCAATAAATGGTCTACAGGTAGAGAGCAGCCGCAACATCAAGAAGATCGCGGTAGCGGTCGACGCCTGTCAATTCACCATTGAAGCTGCGGTAGCTGCAGGTGCAGATATGTTGATCGTGCATCATGGGCTTTTTTGGGGTCAAAAGGCACCTCTTACGGGAACATATTATCGTCGGATCGCCACCATTATTCAAAACGATCTGGCAGTCTATTCCAACCATCTGCCGCTCGACGCTCATCCCGAAATTGGTAACTGCCCCGTACTTGCGAGACAACTTGGGTTAACCATTGATGGCGGATTTGGCCACATAAATGGAGTACCAATCGGTGTTATAGGCACAACAGAGATATCAAGAGCGGACCTTGTCGACTCAATAAGACGCGTTCTCGGAGTCGATCCCTTGTTAATCGCACATGGTCCGTCTATCTGCCACAAAGTAGGTGTTATGACCGGTGGTGCAGGAACTATGATCGCGGAAGCTCAGGCAGCAGGTTGCGATACGTTTATTACTGGAGAAGGCGCACATCACACTTATTTTGAGGCCGAAGAGCGTGGAAAGAACTTAATTTACGCGGGGCATTATTCCACCGAGACAGTTGGGGTTAAAGCCCTAGCCAAACATCTTCATGACGTGTTTCGGTTGGATTGGGTCTTCATTGATCACCCAACAGGCTTGTAATAGGCACGCAACCGATCTTGATCACCGAGACTTAAGGGCAATAGAATAATGGATGAAAGTAAAATTGTCTCTGGCAAAGATAGATTGCTTGTTGAAAAATTCAACGCGACGTATGAAGCAATTGTCTCCGAACGACAAACAGTTATTTTTAAGCCAAACAAACCGCTCATTGTTATAAGTGCCTCGCTGTTATTAGTTGTATTTGCCTTTTGGGGAACTTACAAACTTCTTGTTGTGAGTGGCATTGTGCTTTACACTACGGGATTGGGCTATGGTATTGCTCTTCGAAGAAAGTGTGTAACGGTCCAGAACGATCGGTTCGTAGAATTGTGTGACGAATTCGACGAACCTATTCTCATGGGTCCTCTTCTCGTAATAAGTACCTTGGGATCAGGCGAAATTCACGACGTTGCTATTCAAAAAGTTGTTACTCTTTTGGATCGGGCGCAACTTTGCAATCCGATGTTATTTACGGATGTTGCCATGAAGACATATCTTCGCGTCATGGTCTAGTCCGACTCAATTGAAATTCGCCAAAAATGTTTGAATGCACTCTATTGGATAGGTGACAAGCGTGTAATTGAAGAGCTGCAATACATCGGTCGGGATTCCTACCATCAATTTTGGGCTGGAATGGATGTGGACCAATTTCGCTCGTTGAGAAGCGACTTGATGAGGTTAATTGAATATTTAGAGAACAAAATCAGGAGAAGTGAAGAAGAATTCCGGCTGCTTAGAGCCTCATCTAACAACGAACAATTGTTGAGACCAGTTACTCCCATTCAATCGGACCCTAACACTTTATTGCGGGGAGTTGACGACAAAACTTAAAATAATTTGGGCGAAGTTGCTCAGCCCACTATCAGCGTTTGGCGGGAAACCTCGGTTCTTAGATACTACTCGGAGATAGACTCTGGCAATTTGTCACTCTTCGCAACAACCTCTTCAAGGCGCCTCACAGTTGTGACAGCAGACCTTCGTTGCTCCATCGCAAGAGAGACCTTGAAAGCTATGAGTTCATAAACATCAATCCCCGGCACATTTTTCTCGACATAGTCGAATGCACCCCGACGCATGGACTCAACAGCATTCGCAACATTGCCATACGCCGTAATCACTATCACTTCTGTGAAAATATCATGGGCAATTGCATCCTTTAGAACAATTAGACCGCTATCTTGCTCTTCCATTGACATGTCGGAGACGACAACGTCATAGGATGGATGCTGTGCCTGAATCAGAAGATCTGCTGCTTTTGCGCTCTCCGCCGTATCAACCTCATAGCCTTCGCGCTCCAATCGGCGTTTGAGGGCGTTCCTGATATCAGCCTCGTCGTCCACGATCAAAATTTTCGACATTTACTTCTCCAGACACTTTTCGCAGTTAATTTTTCTCTTTACTAACACTATTATACTGGCAGAAATATCTGAAAGCGCGCTCCAACTCCCGGTTCACCAATCTCCCTCAACAATCCATGGTGGGATTCGACCACTCCTTTGACAATACTGAGTCCCAATCCCATTCCCTTTGTGCGGGAAGTATAGAACGGTTGGAATATCTTGTCTTTGGATTCGTACGGAACTCCAGGTCCCGCATCCGAGACTTCTAACACGACATAAGTCTGGGCGAGAGCATCGCTCTCACCTATTCGTATATCGTGATTCAATCTATCTGACGAGATACCCACAAATCCACCATTTGGCTGGTAACTGATTGCATTCTCGATAAGTTCGCCCAGTGCCCGCTTAAACTTACGGTTGTCCAACTTCACTGCAGGCAGTTTCTCATTGAGCAATAGTCGAAGTTCAATATCTGTTCGCTTCGGGAAGGTCTCTTTTAGAGTTTCATGAATTGCACGGTTAATGTCCTCTGAAATGAGTTGACTTTGTGCAGCCATTACAAAATCGCGGAATTCTCTTAGAATCTCCTCTAATCGTTCGATGCCGTTTCCGAGACTTTGCGAAATTTCATTGAAAGCCACCTTGGATGTACCATCTGGCAATTCATTAATCAGATATCCGAGTTCGTTTACATCCCCTTTGAGGGCGAATGCGCGGTTGCCAATCATATGGGCAGATCGTGCAGAGAGCTCACCCCAAGCAGACATTCTTTGAGAAGTGACCAGCCTATCAATGTTGCGAGCATTCTCCATCGCAACCCCTATCTGACTGGCAACAGTTGAAAGCACTCGCTCGTCTACATCGGTGAAGCGATTGGAATACCAGGTCGCGTGGCTTTTGCGCCGCAGTACTCGTATGACCCCTAAAGTTTTATTTCGGCTGATAATAGGGACAGCAAGAAATGGGCCAATATCGTCATCGGAGAACTCGTTCATGTGTCCGAGCCACCGGACATCATCCTGAGGGGCCTCTACCCTTATGGGTCTTCCGTTCAGAGCAACCCAACCAGTAAGTCCCTCACCCAGCTTATAAGACGGCTTCCCCACTTCGGACGCGAGCCTGCCGCTGGTACTTCGAAGTATAAGCATGTTGGTTTGTTCGTCCAAAAGGAAGAGCGAACAATCTTCGAAACGTAACGCGATGGAGGCAATTTGAACGACCTTATCGGTCATGTTGTTGACATCAAGCATTCCTGTCAACGTCTTGCCGATATTTATGAGCGCCTTCTCCCGGTCACGAAATCCCTGTACTGTTAATGCTACACCAGCAACTTGTGACAGGGCAGTAAGTCGTGCACAGTCATCTGTATCAAATCGATCCGCCTCAGGACTGTCAATGGTCATGACGCCAAGAGGTTGGGATGAGTTCGAAAGAATGGGAACAGAAATTTCAGACTTTACATCGTCAAAAATGCGGACGTAATATTGGTCGTGGCTAACATCCCCCGTTACATAAGACTCCCCCATCATCACCACGTGTCCAGAAATTCCTCGGTTTTCTTCCTGCGCGAGTTGAAGTCGAGTTCCGCGGTTTTGGTCTGTCCAGTCCGGACCGGCGACTGCCGAGAGATGAAGTTCACCAGTATCGTTTTGAACAAGTGCAAAAAATCCACGTTTGCCGCCAACGGCGTGAATGCCAGCTTCCAACAGTCGCCTCAAAAAGTCTCCAGTGGGTCCTTCTCTACCCGCCTCAACAAAGAGGTCATTTAGATCTCGGAGAAACTGCTGAGTTCGATCTGTAATGGGGTCAAAAGGTAGATTGCTGAAATCGGGAGCAGTCATAGTGACTAATTCACACTCTCACTTTAAGCTTTATTTGCAAGTATGGCGTCCAACAGAATATCAGCACCAAATCGGACTACATCGGTAGTAGCCAATCCCGTACATCGCGTCTCATTCTCGATGGCTGAACGCGCATCGTCCAAACTCATATGGAACGTGTTAAGTGCAATACCGCAGCATTTCGCCGCATGAAATGCTCCAGCAGCTCCACTTACCAATTCATTCAGCGCAACGACGTCCTTTAGCGGGGGAATTACCGCCCACGGGGCACGAATATTCGCCTGTTGCCCGGCTCTATGGACCAGAATTAACTCTGTTGGCATTGCCCCACGCATAAGGGCGAGCGTGGCGGTTGACGACGGATTCAATAACGAACCCTGTCCTTCAACAAAAATGATGTCCGCCGACTCCCCCGCCTTCATAACAGCCGCCTCTATCGCACCTGAGGCAAAATCTACTCTGACAGCATCAAGGGGAACGCCATCGCCGGCAATTGCGATCCCAATCTGCCCGGTCGCAACAAATGCTGATCTTAGTCCCCGCCTTAGTGCAGCTTTATGTACTTCGAGCGCAGCAGTCATCTTGCCATTTGCCATATCGGTGCCTACAAATAGCACACGCTTTGCCTTCATTTCCCTGGCACGCCCCAATCCATTGTCCAGCCCGGGTGGTTCCTGCCTTATGTCCCAGATAAACCTGCCCGGCTGAACCAACAGAGCAAAATCTGGATCATCTGCCAATGGCCGGTGTAAACCGTTCACCAGTGATAACCCAGACTTCAGCCCCTTTTGAATTTCAGGAAGCCAATCATCGGGTAACGTCCCCCCTGTTGGAGCGATAGCGGGTACAAGAGTGTCGGGAGCAAATTCCAATGCTGCCTCAATGGAAGCAACTATGGGTGCTTCACACTCGATTCCCGTCAATGCAGAAAGAGATTCCCCGGCATGGTCCCGATCGATAACGACAACGGTCTTTGCCAACCCGTATCTCATCAGACCGAAACCCATCTTGCCGTTCGGGGACGTTACGTGTCCATGCATCAACAACGCCAATCGATTTGACTCTTTTAAGCAGTGACGACTCATTACTGAGGGGTCAGTTCGAATTTGTGTGCCACTGGAACGGCTGCCGCGCGCTGTTGTGCGACAACATCTGCCTCAATTGCATCCAATCCCGCAAGCGCCTTTGGCATGCTTGAGAGTTTATCATTCTGCATTGGCACTTGAACATTTCGCCATCGCAGGAAGTGCATGTTGTTATGTTTCAAAGTAAGAGCATGGACCTGGGCGGCTTGTTTTACCATTGGTGTTGAGAGCACTGCAAGATTAATACCAGACTTTAGATCGGCATTCGAGAACTCCCCTACTGACACGCCGTCAATCTTGAGAGCGTATCGAGCAGCAGTTAGTCCACTGACTTTGAGAGGCTGTTGGTTCAACGACTCCACAAAATCACTGGACTTCACCGATAGCTTGGTAGCTGGATCATTAAAATCGATGGGCATAGGAAGTGCTTCATCAAGTTGTGTCCAAGAAACGGAGGTCCCATACTGCAATTCAGACACACGCGAATTTGAAGCAACTACTTTTTTCGCGGAAACGTCAATATCCACAGAGCTAACCTGTTTTGGTGCACCCCACGCCCTTAGCAGAGCTTCTGCCATCAACAGATGTCCTCCTGATCCTGGGTGAACTCTATCTCCGATGATCTTTGCAGCTCCTGCAGGATCCGAAGCATTAGCAACTTTCAGTGCTTCCACAACAGGATTGTTCAAATCCGCCGTATCTAACTTGTTCTTGGCTGCGAGTTCCTTAACGAAGTCGCTGTATTTCAGCAGAACCGCATTATATCCACCAGTGAAACCGGGCGCACGTGTAACATCGTCATAAGGGGAGGGCTGGATCAAAGTCATACGAATACCGGGTTGGTGAGTTGTAACCGACTGAATTATATGCTCGTAACCGCGGGCATAAGTATTAAAAATTCCATCATCGAATGGGCGATAGCTGCCATCGTTCATTCCGAGCATTACGGTCATGACAGTAGGGTTGTAAGCAAAAACATCGCGTTCCAATCTCTGATCGATTGGACCTCCGCCCCCGCCAGTGACTCGGTCGCCGCCCCATCCAGAATGCACAAACTTCACGTTCATACGGGGAAACCTTGTTACAACAAACGTCTCCGCGAACGTGGTGTAAAGCCTCTGATCCGTAATGCTGTCGCCATAAAAGACAACTCGATCACCACTCTTCAAATAGAATCGAGACTGTCCAAAAGCCGTTGTAGCGATTGAAATAAAACCCACGACCGATGAGAAAATGGCTAATGCACTTCGATGTGTACGCATATGTATCTCCTAAATGAAAAAATGAGTAGATGTGTGTCTATCGTAAGGTCTCTATGGACAAATGTCTAACTGTTACTTTCCAACCAATTGCATTGCTTTGTCGGCGACATTCTCTGCCGTTAAACCAAATTGTTGGTAGATCGTTTCTGCGGGTGCAGAAGCACCAAAGTGATCGATTGCGATGACTGCTCCATTATCTCCCGCATATTTGTGCCAACCCAATGATGCAGCTGCCTCAATTGTCACGCGAGGAGTACCGACAGGCAGAACACTTGAACGATAATCGAGCGTCTGAGCATCAAACAACTCCCAACTTGGCATGCTCACTACGCGTGCTTTGATACCTTTTGCCGAAAGTAAGCCTTGAGCTTCAACGGTGATTGATACTTCGGATCCTGACCCGATCAGCACAACATCAGGCGCACCACCCTCAGCTTCCTTCAAGATATATGCGCCTCGATGCAGCCCTGCTGCAGAACCACATACACTCCGATCATAACTTGGCAACTTCTGGCGGCTCAAAACAAGTGCAATCGGTCCAACAACGTGTTGGATAGCTGCTCGCCAAGCTTCCACTGATTCATTTCCGTCAGCAGGTCGAATCACAGTGAGATGCGGGATAGATCGCAGGCTTGCAAGTTGTTCGATGGGCTGATGCGTCGGTCCGTCTTCCCCGAGGCCGATACTATCGTGCGTGAATACGAATATCACCGGTAGTTGCATGAGTGCTGCAAGTCGAATGGCAGGCTTCATGTAGTCCGTGAAGTTGAAGAAAGTCGCTGTATACGGACGAAGACCACCGTGCAGCGCGATACCATTTGCTGCCGCACCCATGGCGTGCTCACGAACTCCAAAGTGGATGTTGCGCCCAGCATAGTTCCATCCACCGCCGAGAGTACCTTCCTCGTTATCATTGTTCCCGACTTCTGGACTTTCAAAGTCACCCGCACCTTTTAGGGCAGTTTCGGTGGAAGAGTTGAGGTCCGCTGATCCTCCAAATATCGATGACACATGCTTTGCAAGGGCTGTCAGGGCTTTGCCCGCAGTAGCACGTGTGGCGGCGGCATCATTAACGCCAAAAACTGGCAGATCTGAATCCCAACCTTCAGGCAATACGTTTCCGTATCCGTCGGCCCATTCTTTTGCCAATTTTGGATTTTCGGCTGCCCACGTATCAAATCGTGACTTCCATTCTGCCTGAGCCAATCTTCCAAGATCAATCGCGGAACGGAAGACCTCAAGAGCCTCATCTGGGATGTAGAAATCTCTATCTT
>CAISOI010000228.1 GCA_903886985.1 uncultured Chthonomonas sp. | reverse complement strand
TGGGACGAACGGTTGCCGAATGCTCAGAAATGATCGAGCTGAGTTCCAAAACTGGCATTCCCTTATTTGTTGCCCATGTCCTTCGATTCTTCCCGGAATTCGTAGAGGCAAAAAGACAGTTGGATTCCGGTGCTATAGGTAATCCGGCGTCGGTCCGAATGCGTCGTGGTGGTCCTTTTCCGAAAGGCAAAGAGAATTGGTACGGCGATTTCTCCAAGAGTGGCGGTGTACTCCTTGACCTCATTATCCATGATCTTGACTGGCTACGATGGACCTTTGGTGATGTAGAAAGGGTCTACGCCAAGAATCTTGGGGCGATGTTGTCACCGTCGGAGACGATGGATATAGATTTTGCATTGCTGACTATGCGATTTAAGAGCGGAGTTATGGCGCATGTTGAAGGTACCTGGGCAGATCCAGGTGGGTTCAAAGTGAATTTTGAAATTGCCGGTGACAATGGTCTCCTCGAGTTCAACTTTAATCAACCGGCTTCAATTCCGTTTGTTGCGGCCGTTGAAGATGGGGGGCAACGTGCGTCGGTGGCCGTTCCTGAAAGTCCAATAATCTTGAATCCCTATACGGCAGAATTAACTCACTTCTTGGATTGCCTTGAGACTGGCGTCAAACCTCGAGTGACGCCTCAAGATGGACTCGAAGCAGTTCGAATATCGGAAGCTGCAATCGAATCAGCAAGGACTGGAAAAGTTGTCATATTGAATACATCTGGAGGTGCCAAATGAGCCTCAAAATTGGCATTATGAGCATGGCGCACCTACATTCTCATGCATATGCGAGTGTTATTAATGATATTCAGGCAGCGGAGTTAGTCGGAATAGGCGACCATGACTTAGAACGTGCGAAATCTGCCGCGGTACTTTATAAGACCTCCATGTTTGAAACTTACGAAGCACTGCTGGCTTCGGATATCGATGCCGTCGTAATTGCATCGGAAAATAATCGACATCGCGCACTCACTGAGATGGCAGCCAAAGCCGGGAAGCATATTCTCTGTGAGAAACCGCTAGGAACTAATCCAACCGATATGCAGGCAATGATTGACGTCTGCAGATCTAACAATGTGCAGCTGATGACGGCATTTCCATGCAGGTTTAGTCCTGCATTTCAGCGGATGAAGAGTGCAGTGGATGAGGGGAAAATAGGCAAAGTACTTGCAATACGTGGAACAAACAGGGGTAGATGCCCGTGGGATTGGTTCGTTGACAAAAGCCAGAGTGGAGGCGGTGCAGTAATTGACCACACTGTTCACGTAACGGACTTAATGCGTGTCTTACTGAATTCTGAAGTAGCCGACGTTTACGCCGAAATTGGAAACGGTATATACCACAAGGAGTTTGACGACTCTGGTTTCTTGACGATGACATTCGAAAACGGTGTGTTCGCCACACTGGACACAAGTTGGTCCCGACCTCAGAATTTCCCGACGTGGGGAGATGTCACCCTTAGTGTGGTGGGGGAACGAGGGACACTTTCGATGGATATGTTCGCTCAGAACTTGGTGCTCTATTCGCATAATTCGCCTCATTCGAGTTGGGCCCCATGGGGAGACAATATCGATCTTTTGATGGTCAGCGCATTTGTAGATGCAATTAGCAATAACAAAGCGGTACCAATTACAGGTGAAGACGGGATGAAGGCCGCTAACGTTGGACTTGCGGCATACAAATCCTTTGAAGCAGGAGGTCCGGTAGTACCATAGGTGATTGGCATGAGTATGCTTAGATCGGATTGATTTCGTTTTAAGCATACTCTTGTCGGTA
>CAISOI010000227.1 GCA_903886985.1 uncultured Chthonomonas sp. | reverse complement strand
CTGCTCAGAGTGACGTGAGTGATGTGATCCTCGCATATCGTTTGTTGGAGACTAGTCAATATCATAAATGGTCCATAGTTGGAAAAGGGGTGCAGAAAATGATGTTTATCATTGCTAAGGCGTAACAGGGAGTATGTTGGCGAATCATCAACAATTTAAGGTATGCATTGTTGGAAAATAAATATTTTGCTTAAGCATCCCTTTTAAAAGCATTTCATTGTTGGAGATTGGCCCCTTTTAAAAGCATTTCATTGTTGGAGATTGGCCCCTTCCAATATTTCATTTCACTTCAAGGTCATCTTCGACGAGGTCATGGGCCACACCTCCCAAGCTGCGTCTGCCGTCTTGACCCCTGCGATGGGACAGCGAAGCATCAGAAGCGGGCGGGAATTCATGGCCCCAACCTGCCCCACGAGCTTCAAAGTGCTCTTCGACAACATCTGGACAAACGCGTACCCGGAGAAGTACAACTCACTCGTCCTGGGAAAGACGGAAATGAAGATCCGAGGTGAGGTTCGGTGGCATCAGTAATCGTGTTTTGCTGTAGGTGGTCAGAGAATCTATTGATAATTGCCAAATATCTCCCTCGTCAGTTGTACGTTGCTCAACAACGACCCCTGGTGTTGTTTGATGTGTTGTAGGCTAGGAGCTATACCTGTCTTGAGAATTGTAGGTTTGAATGGTCTCATTCGCCAGTTTGGACGGTGCTCTGCTCCTTTTCAGGCAAGGACCACTACGCGCTGTTCATCGGCAACCAGGAACTAACCCGAGTCGTTTCCGAGGGTTCCACGTTTGCTTTTTTCGACGCCACGTTCGGTTTGATTCCCGGTCGTTTGGATGTCTTGCAAGTTCGGTCAGCCCAGATTCTCAACATTCTCTGCGACTTCAAGGGAGCTCTGATTTGCATCATGACCATCGTGATGTCGGCCCGCAAGCTGGCGCTGTACCAAGAAATCTTTAGATGGTTCGCCGAGAACTTCACTTCATTTCGACCGAAACAGTGCATGGCCGACTGGGAGACGGCTCTCAGGAAAGCCATCTCTACGAACTGGCCGGAAGCCAGGCTCCTGGGATGTAGGTGAGACTTCATTTCCGGTTTGTTGTGGCTAAACCCAACAGCTGCTATGATGCAAACAGTGGCAGAAATGTTTACAGGACTTGCAAAACGTATCTGTTGCTTAAGGGAGTCACTTTAGTACAATCTATTTGTTGGAGAACGGCTCATTTACTTTCAATGCGTTCTTGTTATCGGGGGCCGTCGCCGTAATGTGGTGACTTGGAAATCCTTGAATTTCTTCTTAAAGCAACTTGTTGTTAGTCGGTAGTTGTCAATAGCAATCCTCTATTGGAGAGTAGCAGATGTCGCTTCTTAATGCCATTGTTGTTAATCCGTCATCGAAACATCTAATGACCGAGTTGGAAAATAGCCGTTGACTATCGTTTTCAGGTTCCATTTTGCCAAGGCTCTGTTTTCCAAGATCAAGAACAAGTACCGCCTTGGCCACGTCTTTGGCAAGGGTGCAAGCAGTGCTCAGAGGAAACTGGCCTTCATCCTTCGTCAGTATCTCAGCCTGCCCCTACTCAGGTCTGACCACATGAAGCAGCAGCTCGAGCGGCTCGAGCAAGAGCTGCGCAAGCTTTGCCCGGACCTGTCAGACCAGGATGCCCGAAACGCAAACCTGTTCCATAACTATGTCATCAGTTATTGGTTCAGGCTCCACGGAACCGACGCGATCTCTGTTTTCGGGGCCGACGCAACGACCAACAACAGGATGGAGCGGTGAGAATTTTAACAAATTGTAATTGCTGCTAGACAGTTTTTTGTACGACATTACACTATTTGGAAATTTTGCGGAAGGAAGAGTCGTACATATGAAGTGTCGTAGTGGCTAGATCGGATATTTGAAGGGATACGAATTGTTGGAAAACGGCTAAGGAAGGAGGAAGAGCGTGATATGAAAATTATTCGTTGCTAGAGAAGTCATTTCATGTT
>CAISOI010000226.1 GCA_903886985.1 uncultured Chthonomonas sp. | reverse complement strand
TGCTGCATGTCATAGCCATCATAGGCACCAACAACAGTGAGAGAATCGCCCCCATAGCCTCCGTCAGTTTCTATATCTAGGAAGAGAATGTTCTTTCTAAATTGGGGTAATGCACGCCAATGATGTTTTGGTTCTAAGTTGGCTGCGAACCAAGCATAATCGCTTTCCGCCAACTTGTCAGTGGATACCTTCAGTATCTCAATACAAGAATTAGTCGTTGCGACACTGAGCGGCGATGATTTCGGATTTAATAACAGATCGTCCCATGTTTTGAAGCCAGCATCCCAAAGTTTCTTTTCGGTCTTAGGACCGACTCCCGTGCAATGAATAAAAGTGGACTCAAGCATCGGATTCGTTAAGTTCTGAATTCACTATTGGCATTACCTGATTAACTAAAAGGTCGATCGTGTCCAAGGTCTTTTGAGCTGACAGCCCATCCCAACGAGCTTCTGCATTCAAAACATCAAATGGCACGTAACTATAGAGTTCCAGTATTTGGCGAGCAACCGATTTCGCATCACCCACTATAAAATTTATTGGATGGATCGCTAGCTCCCGGACATCTTCAGACTCTGAGATATCTTTGGAAATCTTCCCCTCGACTTGAAACCGCCGCCACAATTTCCGCATTGCAGGTTCCACTTCAGACCAAGCTGCATCATCCGTTTTGCCGACATATATGGGACGATTGGCGGCAATTAGACCAGTTCCTCCAAACTGTAGGTAAACCTTACGATAATCTTCGTATTGTTCAGGAGTTCTCAAATGGCTATACATCATGTTGAGGTTCAATTCGCCAGCAATTTGCGCCGAACCAACGCTATTAACCGCCTGCCAGCATCTAGACTTTAAGTCATTGTTAGGCGGCGGGAGCGGAGAATGCTCAGTGGTCTGAAAAAGTCCAGACCTTGCGGTAACTTTGCCGGCCCATGCTTCAAAAATGATACGCAACGCCTCCCGGAAGTCCTCGTGGCGTTCTTCTTCACCCGTAACGGTTCTTCCAAACATACCGAATTCGTCAGGGCTGCTTCCTGATCCAAATCCAATTGATAGCCGATTGCCACTTAAGATATCAGCAACAGCCACGTCTTCTGCCACAGAAATGGGATTATGAAGATTCAGGCAAATTATCGCCGTTCCGGTACAAATTTGGTTTGTACGACCTGTAAGATATAGCGCGTAAAGCAATGGGGAAGGCAAGTGACCATAATGCACGTGGCTGTGGTGCTCAGAGAACCAATAGTAGTCTACACCTAACTGATCAGCAAGTTTTACCTGTTGCTCGATTTCGTTATATATTGCAGACGAGGACTGTTCGCGTGGACCTTCAACGTGATCAGTAAAGCCTAACTTCATGCGGACTGTGCTCGAATAAACGCTTCCGTCTCAGAAAATGACCGAACCCCAGCTGTGGCTCCAATGCCCGTCACACACAATGCTCCCACAGCGTTGGCAAAGCGCGCCGAAGTCGCCATATCCCAGCCCTTTGCAAGCCCACACAACAGTCCTGCGTCAAAAGCGTCACCTGAGCCTGTCCCATCGATCGCATTGACTGAAAAAGCCGGCACTCGTATTTCCATACCCGGAGCCTTGAAATAACATCCACGGTCTCCCAGCTTCAACACAACCGTCTTAACGCCGCACCGCATTAACTCGTTTGCGATAGCACCTTCGTCGGTTTGTCCAGTCAACTTTTGGGCTTCAGATAGACTCGGCATAAAAATATCAGTATAAGTTAGCACAGGGAGGAGCGTTTCCATCCACTTACCAGTGGCATCCCAGACTGTGTCTAGGCAAGTCAATTTGCCTAACGACTGCGCTTTTGCCATCACGCGTGCCATAGGCTCGCCATCCAAGGTCGGCATTACAAGAGAGCACCTGCAACATGCAAAATGGAAGCAGTATTAATCACGTTCCAATTAACGTCGGACTCTGAATAAACCGCATTCGCACCAAAATAGTGTAGAAAAGTACGTTCTCCGCTCGAATCCACCATTACCATTGTTGAAGATGTATTTGTGGTCGAGGAGATACTTACACCTTGGCAATTGACATCCTCATCGGTTAGCTTAGACCTTACAAATGCGCCGAGTCCATCTTGTCCTACCATTCCCAATACGGCGGTCTCAATTCCCAAACGTTGCAGATCCACGCCAGTATTGGCGGCGCAACCACCAATGTGAAGTTCCATAGAATCCACAATTCCAAGTCGTCCGCGCTCAGGCAAAACATCTATCGGTCTACCGAGTAAGTCTGCTACTAAAATTCCTAGACATGCTACTTCTGCCAATCCTGTCCCCTTTTGACACTATTCGAAATCGTTACAGAAATTGAGATTAAGACCGATACCAGAATTTGTCCCATGCCTCCCAGAAGGTTGCTCCAGACGCCTCTACACTCCTCGGTCCCGTTATGGTAACCCCTTCACGTCCTTGAAATGCTGCCGCACGATCAGATGTGGCAAGCTCGACGTGAAACGTAACGGGCGAATCAAAGTGAACCGGTTTTGGCCAGTTGTCGCGATTTTCCAGCGCTTCCTTAACTTTCGTTTCGATCAAGTCGCACGCGTCCTGCGGAGCCATATTGCGAGCTGCATACCGACCCAATCCAATTTTGACAGCCGCAGTTACGACATTCGGCCCGATCAAATTCACTACTTCTTCACAGGTAGCCTGATCGCCAGATACAAATATACTTGGGACGCCAAAAGATGCTGCCACAGCAGCGACAATGCCACTTTCACCAACCAACGTGCCATTTATTGTCGCGTTATTCCATGCTTCGGAAGAAACGGTATGGCACAAGACTCCATTCGGCACACCCGCCATCGCATGTGCGCCGACGAATAATACGCAATCAATTTCCCCGCGCTGCATTGGCTCTACGTATCGCGCCCAAGCATAGCCTTGAATATATTGAGCACTTGGTTCCAGTTTAGAGTTTATCCAACTCATGAAGGGTTTCCCGCTAGGGTAACTTCCTCCGTGTCCGTCTAAAGCAATTATCTCCGTGGCTCCGGCAGCTTTACACCCTCTCACTGCCGCATTAATTTCATTCGTGTAGAGTTCTCGCCCTTCTGGATAGAATGGAGATGAGCCTCCAACGTGTTCCCAAGATTGGATTCCCGCGACGCCTTCCATATCTGCAAAGATCATAACCCGCATCGACTATTTCCCCTTTGGATTACTTGATAAAAGTGGTTTGAACTGTTCATATAACCGCGTATGTCTCGAATCCAGTTTAACTGGTACCCCATCAATCATTTCGGCAAGTACGTCAGTAGTTGACTCCAAGGGATCGCCATTTGTGATTATCAGGTTTGCTTTCTTACCAGTGTCCAATCCGTGAATGGTATCTGATAATCCTAAAATCTCAGATGCGTCGGTTGTGATTGCCTTGAGTGCTCGGTCGTAAGGAAGTCCGTACGCACAGGCAATACCTACACGGGTTGGAAGGAGCTTTGCCAATGCGGAATCAAATGTTCCGTAACAGAACTTCACTCCTGCCTTTGCGAGCAGGGCGCCTTGGACAAAATATGTGTCCAACGGATCATAATCGTTGGTGGTCGAATATTCACCGGTACATCCACCTGGAGGAGGTGCCACAATGACCGGAATCTGTTCTTTAACCAAAACGTCTGTGGCTTTATAGGCCTCGGCGCCACCCCAGATTATAGGTTTCAGTTTGAATTCCTGAGCAAATTTAATGGCGTCGCGAATGCCTCGTTCGGTATTTACATCGAAAGCGACGAAGCCTTTACCCGAAACAAACGGGAGCATTGCACTCCATTGGGCATTGTCACGCGCACCGATAGCGGCATCGTTTCCGGTTTGCGAGTATCGAGTTGCACGTTCAAACATCTCCCTTAACTTGCGTCTCGCCACCGCTTCATTATCTCGGAGTTTCTTCGCGTCTTCTTCCTTAACTATATTCGTTATCGAAGAATTCAACGAACTCGCTCCCTCCGGAAATGTCACGTGAAGGATATTGTATGAGGGAACCGTCATGGTCTCGGGAGTTCTTCCATTAAGTTTGATAACTCCACTTGTTCCGATCACCAAAGACCCCGGGGGGCTCATACGTACCAAAGCTGTGGTAATTCCCGCTGCCCTAGTGATGTTGATGTGTTCGCTCGCTGGATTGACTGCCGTCAAAGCCTTGAGATCGGGATGGAAGGTTCCATGTTCCCCAAGATCTCGCGTAACTTGTTCTTCTTCAATGTCGTTAATTCCGATTGAGCTGGAAGCGTTAATAAAACCAGGATATAGTCGCATCTTGTTAGCATTCACTACGGTAGCTGTAGCAGGAATTGCAATGTTTTTACCTACAGCAGTAACCATTCCATCTCGAATGAGGACTACACCTCCGGAGATCATGGGTCCGGTAACCGGATAGACATCCGCGCCGACTATCGCGACAATACCAGCAGATGGAATTACCAGTTGCTTGCGTCGATCTCTGTCAGTCTGGAGTTTACTTTGAACTACCGCGCTACCACTAAGACCATAAGCATCCCGCCTCTGAAAATATACTTCGCCTTCAATTAGAGTCGTATTACACCTTGAATAGACACTTAGAGGATAACCATCCCAAATACCAATATCCGCGTCTTTTCCCACTTCAAGGCTTCCTAATCTATGTG
>CAISOI010000225.1 GCA_903886985.1 uncultured Chthonomonas sp. | reverse complement strand
GGGTAATACTGGTGGGAACTGAGAGATTCGAACTCTCGACCTACGGATTAAGAGTCCGCTGCTCTACCAACTGAGCTAAGTTCCCATTCGGAGAATTTGGGTGAACCGGACGGGGTCGATCCCGTTTTTCACCAGCGCGAATTCTAGCAGGGTTTGGGTTGCGTTCTTCCGGGCTGCGCAGGTGACGGGGAGGGCGCGGCCTAGTGAGTTGTTTCGCCCGGTGGCATGCCGATAAAGGCGTCAATGCCTTCCTCCTGGAGTTCTTTCATGGCTGTGTCGAACGCCTCTTGATCGGTCTCGAACAGGTCATCCCACACTGTTGAATTCCTGTAAACATCGACCACTTCCAACGACCAACCCGTGTCTGGCATGCGATAGATTTGGATGTCGACCCTCTTGCCACTCGCAATGTAGGTCTGCTGCAGGGGTGAATAGATCAAATCGTTTTCGTCGTACATGATGGCGGCGGGGACTCTATTTGGGATAGGCCTCACTATACCGGTAGTCAGGGGGTGATCGCGGGGTCCGGGCCGGATTGGGACGTCGGGTTGGCGGGTGGTCTGACGGTTGCAAGGCCTGGGTTCGGCATGGGGTCGAGGGTGGTCGGGTTGCCACTGCCGTGCCGACATCTCCAACGTGGCTTCTTCCCGGACCTATACAAACGCCCAGTGTTTAGCCGATCCAACCTTTGCCATCATTTCCCTCAGAAATATTCCCTTTGTAGAACTTCTTGTTTCCATCCGCATCAGTCCATGAGGCCCCATCTTCAAGAAAATCTAAACAGACTCTTTGACCACCTGCGCCGTGGATTACCAGTTGCCCGTCCTTGGCAGAGATGTTTTCCGGTGAAAACGGCAGTACGCTACCAATGCTTGTCTGTAAATTGTCAGGCCAATGCTGGATCGGACTCGCTCCTAAAACCTTGATTGCGATGGAATATAGCTTTCTTATCACCTCGACGCTTTGAGACGCAAAGCTCTTGAGAACCAGTTGGTCATTGGCGTGTTCCAAACTATTTCGCCAAGCCTTTATGAGATACAGCTCAGCGCACAATTTCGACTCTAGTAGGTCATTCTGCTCACATTCACTGAGAATCTTTCCCAGATCCCACTCACGATAAACATTCTTCTTGTCGTCGTACCGCTCTGGTGTAGTTCCGGCCTTTCTAAGAACCAAAGAGCATACCTTCTCAATCACCTTTTTGGCACATTGAATGGTGTCCGAAAACTCTGATTGCCTATATGCGTGAATCATTTTCTCTGTCTGAGAATGAATTTGTTCCAATACGTTTTTACTCATATTCGGTACTCTTGCAATCCATGAACTCAGTGAAGTTGGCTTTTGTCGTCACGTTTTTTTGACCATAGATAGAGTGGAATTCTTGATGACAACGTTTGCAAAGTGTCACGCCATTCGAAACGACAGTTTGCAACTCCTTGTGATCAGCGTAATTATCAAGATGGTGGGCATGGAGCGTGGTCCCTTTTATGCCGCAGCGCTTACAGGTGTAAATGTCGCGCTCAAACACCGCCTTTCTCCAAATCTCGTACTCGGGAAATTTCCGCTGTACAGTGCGCTCTTCGTCAGTTTTGGACATTTTGTACTGATGCGCGTTAATGCCTGAGAGTTTTTTTGTCCCGCACGCCATGCAACGAATCCCTTTGTGATAGAAATTCGCGAAGGTTGTATTTGACGCTGCACCACACGAGCAGATGTATGGCATTGCAACATTCATTCCCCGATAGCCTCCAGACAGCAACTTACAGCC
>CAISOI010000224.1 GCA_903886985.1 uncultured Chthonomonas sp. | reverse complement strand
TTCAAGGTTGATCAAAGCAGCAATCAACAGGCACGGGTTACTGTTGTTTCGCCGATTAAGTATCCGAATAGCGGACCCTCGGTAAATGCTAACGATGACAACTTGTTAGTAACCGGTGATTATTACTTGAACTGGTTTATGACCGATCCCACAATGCCGAAAGTGAACTCACGTAGCATCATCGCGATCGCCGACCCCGCACGGGCGGGAAATCTCATTGGTGGTGGACCTAGTCTGTCAGAATCAGATATTTTGTATCTGACAGTGGATGCATCTGTTACCAATGGCACAAATCGTTCTGCTGGAATTATCGAAGCCATCCAAGAGCAGGGTAGTGCTGGCAACATCATGAAGTGGTCCTTCCTTATGCACGATGGATTCACCTTCACGACTGATGATCAATCATCTCATACAATTGGACCGCGACTGAGACAATTGGACGCCGGAACAAAGAAGATCTTGGCGGGTACCAACATTGGCGATTACATCACCAACGTTGAATTCGTCGGAACACCTGCAATTCGGAATGGAGTGGTTTATGCCACTGCAATAGGAGTGCTCGGCGGCCAAAAGGTCAGTGTCGTATGTGCCTTCAGTGGTAATCCGGAGATAATTTTACAGTTTGCACCGAATATGAATCCGCAGACACTTCAAATTGCGCAGTATTCGCCTGCATTCTCGGGAAATGACAAAATATCCAGAACAGTGATGCAGCGATCACAATATACCTATGATCCTATCAGTGGACTGATCCGAATAACCAGTATGCATGCAGTTACTGCTGGTGGAACAGGCGGCTCTTTCGTTACGGGTTCGCTGCCGTTTGCCATTAAAGCGAATGGAGCCTCTGAAGTTCTTGTTTATGGTACGCAAACCGATATAATTGACCCGAACAACACAGTAGAAAATAGAGTAATTGGCCCGGCTGGTGTAGATAACCTGTTGTGGTATGCGGTTATTCCATCCGGTGCGGTGCCACCATTCAATTCATCTGGTGGCGGCAATGTGGGACTCGTGACCACTTCGCCCAGCATCCAGAACGATATTTTATGGCTTGGAACGTCGACCGGATATATTCTCTCGATGGACGCCGATCCAGGTGCATCGGATCCGTCTGCCCAAGTTCAGGGAGCTCAAATCAAATTAGTTGAAGCAGATGGTTCCACTTTGAATCACTTGCGATGGTCATACCATGGTGGTTTCACGACTTCCCCGATTATGTCGGCACCAGTTGCGACTATGAACGTTCTTGCAGTTAACTCGGCTGAAGGTGTCCGGGCTTACGAAGATACCTACACAATGATTGCTGACGGAAACAGGCTCATCGAAGTCAACTCCGCCGGAGAGGCCGTGTGGACTTGTGATGGTTCACGAACTTATGGAACTGCTGGTGGTGATCTTCCGCAGTTTATCACTGACCCAGGGACAGGTCTCATCATTCCTGTTAATCCGTCGAACGCCACTGGTGTTCCGGTTATGCAGAACATCCGATGGGCACAACCAACGGTTGCTCGAAGGATTGGCGTTTCTGACCTTTTGGTCGTGGATACCGGAAATAATAGAGTTTTGGAAGTCGATCGTGGTGGAAATACAATATTCGAAGTCAATCGAATGTTCGACGATTTCAAGGGGTTGATTAGACCGGGCGATCCGCTGACATTGAACGCACCCACAGATGCTAACACTTGGACGGAAGCTGTTCCGAATATTAACCAGTGGTTCGCATCACAGGGTCTTTCTTACACATACGGAAATCTTTCTGGGTTCGTGGTTCACTACCTCATTGCAGATACCGGAAACTTCAGAATTGTGGAGTTGGTGGATGTATATGACCAAGCTGGTCGCGTTGTCACGCCTTTGGTAGGTGGAAATCCCGCCGGTTTCACACTGCGACGTCAATTGCTGTTTAGCAGCAGTACATATGCGATAGACGGCAAACGATACCGCTTTAAATCGTTACAGAGAATTACGCAAAACAATCTCGCTCTTAAAAATGCGGGAAGTCCGTACTATGATCCTACCAGACCGCTTATTCGCCAGTGGACATTGTCACTTGTTGATAACTATCGAGTACCGGCTAATCCAGCTATTCTTGGAGCAGCAATCAATAACGTTGGTCCTCCAACAGAAGCTGGTGGCGGCTCTATTGTAATGCTCGATGAATCTGGAAAGCCGATCTTTACGGTATCGGATATGAGAATTCCAACGGGAGCGAACAGCTATGCCGTTCAACCAATCGTCAACCCAACTTTCTTGAGTGAAGTGGATGATCTGGATGCTATGGGCAATATCGTATTTAAGTTCTTATTAACAGATGCTAATGGTTGCTATCAATTGAAGCTCACCTTCGACAATTCAACCCCACCGGGTAAATCGTTCCTTGATTGTGAGTGGATATTGAGCTCTTCAGACTATAGAGCGATGACCGGTAAACCATTTACTCCGACATGTATCCGTCGATTAAACACAGTCGTACAGACAGGAGCCAATAAGGGCCTTCACAGGTACTTGATAACAAATAGGGCTACTGGTCCTGACAATCCATCCGTGTTTGGTGTGACTTATAACACCACTGCAAATGGCGACCTTGGAAATATCAGCGGTCCCGGGGATTTCGCAGGGGAAGTGTTCGAAATTAATCCGTTTAGCTTCAACTGGACTCAGCCGATACACGGTTATGTTCCTGACTACACGGTGTTTCAGAACTTCTTACTGCCAAATGATGGTGCACAGCATCCACTGTTTACCGGGCTCCAACCTGCTTTACCCAGCCTAGCGAGTATTGTTTGGAGAAGTTCAACCGAACAGGCGCCGCTGCCGCCTGACTATCGTGACCCACTGAAGCCGGTTTTCGGACAGATTGGAACACTTAAGCGATCCATAGGGTCTAAAAATAGAGCTACGTTTACTTCTACTCTAAGAGAGCCGTCGTTCGCAGACAGACAATACTAATTCGACGTATGATCGACAGACAGTTTGATAACGCTGTGGAGACATTTGCTCCACAGCCGTAAGGTGATACAACATGCGGCACCGATTAGCCCTTAATTTAATAACTTGTTCTCTATTTGCCTCGATTGCTGGGGTGCGGGCACTTGCTCAGGCCGATTTTACAACCGCTGATTGGCTGATGCATCGCGGTTGGGCGTCTCGACTGGGTGGCAATGCAGACCCTGGTTTGCCGGTGACAAGTAAACTAGCGTTGTCGTGGGTCTATCCTCCATCCGCAAGCGTTCCTGCCGAAATAGTTGTCGATAATACGACTTTGCCTCCGCCCGGTGCAAATGCGACGCTTCAGCAATTTGCGGTCAATCAAACTTGGGTCTATACGGCTGTAGCAGACCGCATGGGGGG
>CAISOI010000223.1 GCA_903886985.1 uncultured Chthonomonas sp. | reverse complement strand
ATCTTGGGGATCAATACATCAGTGAATTTGACGCAATCATTAACGACGCTTTTGTTTGGACTCAATCTCGAAGTGACCTTCGATTTGCCTTCCACAACTTCGCATCCGTGTTAAAACCAGGAGGCATTCTCATATTCACCGGTCCTGACGAATCGTCTCAGCCAGAGGATCGTGACCAGCAGCTTGCACACACATGGCAAGCAACAAATAGATTCTCGATCCGCAATGATTATGAGCGAGATAGTACTGCGTTGACTTTGGTGGTTGCCCGGGATTTAGAGGACCACGCCATCGTGGAAAACTACCTATTCTTAGTACGTGAAGCCGGCAACCTCAGAATGGAAACGGCGAACATCCGCAACACTTTTCAATGGACCTGGGACGACTTCAAGCACGTAGCACATGAGGCTAATTTTAGTAAAATTGAGAGTGTGAAAGTGCCAGTGGGTAAACGCGAGCATATTGTGAACGTGGTGACCAAATAGTTCTGCGGTCGTGTGGGACTTTGCTCACTGTTCCGGTTGCTTCATCTCATAGAAGGTGACGCACACGCCTGCAGGATCAAGAATTGCAAATTCTGTAGTGCCCCAAGGTTTAACAGATAACTTGCCGTTAGGGTGAATAGGTGATGGGTTAACCTTTTCAAATTCCATGTAGATGTCGGCGATCTGTACGACTCCAACGCGGAACGAGGTCTGCTCGGCCAGTTCTCTATTGCTGTTTTGGACGAGCATGATCTGTACTTGGTCTCTCGCCACCATTGCAATTTCGCCATGATTCCAGATTTGCCGAAATCTGAGTAACCCATAAAAACTGACGGCAACATTTAAGTCTGGACCTGCAGGGATCATTGGCGTTGTACATAACATCTTCGGGTTATGCCGTAGGTTGTCAGTAATTATCTTCTCGTAGCCATTTTCGGTCGGGACGTAATATGGCTCTGTAATAGTTCCTTCTACAACATACTCCTGCTTGATGTAATTTCCAGGGTAATCGTGAGGATACTTATACTCCAAACCGTTTCCAAGAACTTTAGAGCCCGGGTAATGAGAATCACGCAGATGTACCGGAACCGCGGTTGCCCCATAAGTTCTGATATCTCCCATCGCTCTTCCAATGGCAATTGTTGCGGAGTTACTTTTGGGAGCGGAAGCGAGGTAAGTAGTCGCCTGAGTGAGGGTAAGTTGCGCTTCCGGCATGCCGATAAACATCACTGCTTGAGCTGCCGCATTCGCAATGATGAGACCTTGGGGATCTGCGTTACCAATATCTTCGGAAGCGAGGATCACTAGCCTGCGTGCAATAAACTTCGGATCTTCACCTGCTAACAACATCTTTGCCAGCCAATAGACAGCGGCATCGGGATCAGACCCGCGCACGGATTTGATGAAAGCTGAAATGGTATCGTAGTGTTCATCACTCTTCTTATCATATTTGAGAGCACGTTGCTGGGCGGCTTCCTCTGCGATCGAAAGTGTTACCATTAATTTGGGTGGTTCTCCCATGGGCTTTGCGTTTTGAATCGCTGTTTCTAGGGCGTTCAGAGCCGTACGTGCGTCCCCATTTGCAATGTTTGCTATATGATTTAGAGCGTCCTCATCCATTTGAACGGGAATGTTGCCAAGACCCCGTTCCGTATCGATCAGAGCGCTGGCTATCAAGCTACGAACTGCGTCTTGAGATAGACTTTCGAATCGGAAAATTCTTGCGCGGGAGATAAGTGGAGCGTTGATCTCGAAGTAGGGATTTTCTGTTGTTGCACCTATCAGTGAAATAGTGCCATCTTCCACATGCGGAAGTAGAGCGTCCTGCTGTGCCTTGTTCCAACGATGGATTTCGTCTACAAACAAGATTGTCTTTTGTCCTGTTTTTCGATGTCTTTCGTGGGCGCGGTCAATTACCTTTCGAATGTCCTGAACACCACTGGTTACGGCACTATAATTCTCAAAAGCCGTCTTAGTAGACCTAGCAATTATTGAAGCAAGCGTCGACTTCCCGGATCCAGGGGGACCCCAGAAAATTGCAGAGTATATGCGATCATTTTCGATTGCTGAGCGGAGGAGTGTGCCTGCCCCAACAATGTGGGATTGCCCAATATACTCTTCTAGGGTACGAGGGCGCATTCGAGCAGCCAAAGGCGCGTCCGGTGCCGGATTAACGAAGTTGTTCGAATCCATCGGCTCGTCATCAAAAAGACTTGGGCTGTTATCCATCTTGTCCTTATCAAACAAATTTCGCCCGGTTCACATTAAGTTTGCCGGGCGAGCAATTTGAACAAAGTAGCTGTTATAGTTCGTAAATCGCACCATATTTGTGGGTCAGGTAGTCCACATAATACTTCGGATTAAGTGGCTCACCTGTTGCTTTTAACAACAGCTCTGCTGGTTTGAAAAGT
>CAISOI010000222.1 GCA_903886985.1 uncultured Chthonomonas sp. | reverse complement strand
CCCACGCCCTCACCCACTCCCGCACCACAGCCCGGTGGGCGTAACAATGCTTTTGGCGGCGGGATGGATATCGCTCGCATGAAGGCGGTGTTTGAGATGGTTGTTGAGAAATCCGGCTGGGGAAAACAGAAATTGCCTAAAGGAACCGGAATGGGTGTGGCCTTCTACTTTAGCCATATGGGTTATTTTGCCGAAGTGGCACATGTCACGGTATCTGCCAACAAAAGTGTGAAAGTGAACCACGTGTGGGTTGTTGGAGATATTGGCAGCCAAATAGTCAATCCCGGTGCGGCGGAGAACATGGTCCAAGGTTCGATCATTGACGGGTTGAGTGAACTGATGTCACAAGAGATCACGCTTGATCATGGCAAAGTGAAACAGACCAATTATCACCAGCATCAAATGGTTCGAATGCACCAAGCGCCAAAGATCGATGTCTATTTTCATAAGACCGATAATCCTCCGACGGGACTGGGAGAACCTGCTTTGCCGCCAATCCTCCCTGCCGTCTGCAATGCAATTTTCGCAGCCACAGGAGATAGAGTTCGGTCATTACCTCTCTCAAAGCATGGGTATGACTGGGCGTGATGAACACCTCGTGTGAAATTGATCGGTAGTAGAGTGGCATGAATGAAATAGAAGCGATAATTTCTCTCGCGAATTCAGTATCATTCGGCGAAACATTTGCGCTCGCGACGGTCGTGAAGATCCAAGGATCCGCATACCGTCGCCCGGGTGCAAAGATGCTGATTACTGCATCTGGACAAACTGCGGGAATGATTAGCGGTGGCTGTCTGGAGAGCGATGTTCGTCTTCACGCCGAAAAGGTAATGTGGAATAACGAGTGCAAGCTCGTCATCTACGATTCCACTTCGCCGGACGACATCGTGTTTGGGCTTGGTCTGGGTTGTAATGGGATAGTGCATATCCTGATTGAGCCACTAACTTCAGGTGAGCCTGAGGGATTGATCGAGTTCCTGCGCCATACGCATGAGACCGCCAAATCAGGGACTATCATAACGGCTCTCGATTTTACCAACAATTCTGTTGGCAGCTCCATAGTAAAGCGACTTTTACTATGGCCGGATGGAAAGTTCACCTCAACGGGATTTGACGCTGGAGATTCGAATCAGATTCATGCACTCGTGGAGACGTTTCGAACTGAAAATGCCAAATGGATATCGCAGACGATTAACCGTCAAGAGATGGAACTATTGATTGAGCGGACTGTTCCACCGATTTCATTGGTGGTTTTTGGCGCTGGAGAAGATGCCATTCCTCTCACACAAATGGCGAAAACTCTGGGTTGGAACGTATCCGTTATCGATGCCCGCCCTGCATATGCGCTTCCAGATAGGTTTGAATCTGCCGATTCTGTTTTGTGTCTCACTGCCTCCGAATTGCGTTTGCAATCCTCAGATGTCCTATCGCCAGATTCTGTCGCGGTTCTCATGACTCATAGTTATAGTTTTGACAAAGAGTTGCTGAAAACGATCTTGCCGCTAAATCTCCCATACGTAGGAATTGTCGGTCCGCACCACAGAGTGGAACGGT
>CAISOI010000221.1 GCA_903886985.1 uncultured Chthonomonas sp. | reverse complement strand
TCTATCCCCTGAGCTACGAGCGCATACAGACGAGATTATGGCAAATTGCACCAAAATCGCAGTGTATTGTATCCTGCGAAGGTGGGATTGTCAAGCAGAATTTCGATTTCAAACGGTATTGGCTCGAATTCAATGCTTAATTGTGCCGATTGCTCAATCTCAAACACTTGATCGAAGATAGAACTTTACGGTACAATGTCCGTCCTAATATTTTCATGTAGGCGATGATGCCCACATCCTTCCTCCGAACCCTCGTAACACATTAATATGACTAATGTGAGATCAATTTGGACAAGGGACGCGGCTAAGACAGCCCGCGTAGAACGAAGCATTTTAACTACAGGCTAACCTGTTCCCACTCAACCGACGGAAATATAACTATGCCAGATATGGACTTTGAAGTAAACGAATCGAATACTGCGAGACAGCGTGCGGTCAAAGAGGGTCTCTACGATCCCGCTTTCGAACACGACGCCTGTGGAGTTGGATTTGTTGCCCACATCAAAGGGACCAAGTCTCATGATATCGTTCTGAAGGGCCTCGAAATTCTTGTCAATCTGGCACATCGCGGCGCATGCGGCTGTGATCCAGAGACAGGTGATGGGGCGGGGATCTTAACACAAATCCCGCACGCGTTTTTCCAGCAGCAGGTTGGTTCGCAACTTCCGCGCGGTAATCACTATGGCGTAGGTATGGTCTTCCTCCCTCAGGATCCAGCGGAACGAGCACTCTGTGAAGCAGTCATCAATCAGACGGTCAAAGAAGAGGGGCAGCATCTCGTTACGTGGCGCGATGTGCCCGTCGACAACACGAAAATTGGACCAAAGTCGCGGGAAGTGGAACCTGTCATTCGCCAGTTTTTTGTGGGGCGAGGTAACAATATCGTTGACGATGCCGCTTTCGAGCGCAAGCTATACGTCATTCGGAAGTCCATTGAGCGCAAAGTTAGCGCAAAGCCGATTGAGCAGATGGACTATTTCTATATATGCAGCCTTTCTTCCCGCACAATTATATATAAAGGTCTTCTCATGGCGCACCAGATCGGGCATTTCTTTACCGATCTGAAAGACCCTAATTTCACAACGGCGCTCGCGCTGGTGCATCAACGATTCAGTACGAATACATTCCCAACCTGGCCACTCGCCCATCCCTATCGGTATATCGCCCACAACGGCGAAATCAATACCGTCCGGGGTAATCGAAACTGGATGCGCGCCCGACAAGCCGGTTTGACATCTCCTCTTTTCGGCGAAGATATCAAAAAGCTTTATCCACTGGTCAGTGAAAGTGGTTCTGACTCTGCCACGCTCGACAATGCGTTGGAGCTATTGGTTCAAGGTGGCAAAAGCCTCCCCCATGCACTAATGATGTTGGTCCCTGAGGCATGGGGCAGCAATGAGCAGATGCCGGATGACCGCCGCGCATTTTATGAATATCACGCATGTATGATGGAACCGTGGGACGGTCCCGCCGCCATTGCATTTACCGATGGTAAGGTGATCGGCGCTATCTTGGACCGAAACGGGCTCCGTCCGGCAAGATATCTCGTGACCCACGATGATCTGGTGGTGATGGCTTCGGAGACCGGAGTTTTGGATATCGATCCCACGAACATCAAGGAAAAATGGCGACTCCAGCCGGGCAAGATTTTCCTTGTTGATACAGTCGCCGGAAAAATCGTTAGCGATAATGAGCTTAAAAACAGAATAATAGGTCGACGCCCCTACGGCAAGTGGCTCTCGGAAAACAAGATTGACCTGCGGGATCTTCCGCCACCTCCGACCGAATATCTGCCGGATCACGACACCATTCTGGATCGTCAGCAAGCCTTTGGCTACACGCTGGAGGATTTGAAGGTCATTCTGGGACCAATGGCAACCGGTGGTGAACAGCCGTTGGGTTCGATGGGCAACGACACACCTTTGGCAGTTCTCTCTCAAAGGCCGCAGCTGCTCTATTCCTATTTTAAACAGCTATTTGCTCAGGTCACCAACCCACCCATCGATCCGATTCGCGAAGATTTGGTGATGTCTCTCACCCATTACATCGGTTCAAACGGCAGTCTTCTCGAAGAGGTTGCTGAGAATTGTCGCCAACTTCGGCTTGAATCGGCTTTGCTTTCCAACACTGAGCTTGAGAAACTACGAAACCTGCTCACGGGTGACTTCAAGGCGAGAACGATCTCCATGCTCTTCGATCCGACGGCGGGTGCCGCTGGGTTGGAGACTGCAATCAAGCGACTCTGCAAAGATGCGAGCACGGCATTGCAGGATGGTATCAGCGTCATTATTCTCTCCGATCGCGGCGTGAACAAAGAGTTTGCACCCATTCCAGCGCTGCTTGCGGTCTCTGCAGTGCATCACCACTTAATTCGCGAAGGTAATCGAACCCGTACAGCGCTCGTTCTGGAATCGGGCGAGCCTCGTGAGGTGCATCATTTCGCGCTTCTGGCTGGCTATGGCGCAAGTGCTATCAATCCCTACCTTGCCTACGAAT
>CAISOI010000220.1 GCA_903886985.1 uncultured Chthonomonas sp. | reverse complement strand
TTCCTCAGTCTCAGTCTAACGTTTCACTCGTTACGCTCAATAGGACACAAGCGGTTATCAACAATGCGGCAACAACTGTGCCTTTTGCTTGTTCTCCTCATTTCAAACACGCTTGGCTTTCGGCGCAAATTGAGAAGGCTTTGGCGCAAGCGGATTTAGGTTATTGGCGGCACGAAGTGGCGATGCAGATGCCTGCCCCAACATTCCATCTCCCCCCAGCATCGAGACGAGACCGAGAGCAGCCATACCGTTACCCATCTTCCCGAGCAACTCCCGGCGTGTAAGCGCTAAATCTTCAATTCTGGGTCTGTGGTCAAAATCGGACACGTATTTACCTCAAATCTCTATTGGCTGACTTTGGACGACTTGTATATACTATATAAATTGTTTGTGTTTACAGGGTGCAATTGGTTACGACTACTTAACATTATAGGCAATCGAGAACCGATTGTCCACCGCTTTCAACGGGATTGAAAGGAGTGACCGGGTTGCAGCACCGGGACCGGTCTCACGTGCGCCCGATGCAGCCCAAAGGTATACTCATAGAAAATTCGCCTCTGACACAAAGGACCTCTCATGTTTACGCCTTTTGAAAACGAAACTTATGTTGATTTCTCCCAACCCGAACCCGCCCGAAAGATGCGAGAAGCACTCGATTTGGTCGCTTCCGAACTGGGCAAGGACTATCCAAATATTATCGGCGGCAAAAAAATCTCCTCCGATGACAAGCTTGTATCCGTCAATCCCGCAAACATAAACCAGATCGTCGGCACCGTCACCAAAGCGACAGCCGAAGATGCTGAGCAGGCAATTCTCGCCGCCTATGCCGCCTTCCCAGCTTGGAGCAAAACCGATCCCATCGTTCGGGCACGCTACCTGGTCCGCGTCGCTGCAATTCTGCGGCGTAGGATCTATGAATTCTCCGCATGGATGACCTACGAAGTCAGCAAGACATGGCTGGAAGCCTATGCAGACACCGCAGAAGCCATCGACTTCCTGGAATTCTATGCTCGGGAAATGGTCCGCCTCAGCGCAGGAAATGGCAACACACCCTATCCCGGCGAAGAAAACGAAGCGCGATTTATGCCGATGGGTGTCGTTGCTGTCATCAGCCCGTGGAATTTCCCGCTCGCAATCATGGCAGGTATGACCATGTCCGCAGTGGTCACCGGAAACTGCGTAATCACCAAGCCCGCCGAGCAATCCCCCATTCTCGCCGCAAAGTTCTATGAAGTTTTGGAAGAAGCACGATTTCCAGCCGGCGTTGTCAATCTTGTGCAAGGCCTGGGCGAGGTCGTCGGCGAAGTACTGACTGGTCATCCCCTAACCCGCGTGATCTCCTTCACCGGTTCCCGAGCAGTCGGTCTCCACATCAATAAGAAGGCTGCCGAAGTTGTCCCCGGACAAAAGTGGATTAAACGAGCCATTCTCGAAATGGGCGGCAAAGACTGCATCGTAGTCGATGACGATTCTGACATCGATGCTGCAGCCGAAGGCATTGTCGCAGCAGCCTTCAGCTTTCAGGGGCAAAAGTGCTCCGCATGCTCCAGAGTTGTGGTCGTCGAAAGTGTGCATGACCTGTTGCTTTCCAAAATATTGACTCGCGCCAGCAAATTGACCATGGGCGACCCGACAACAGGTGACTTCAATATGTCTGCCGTGATAGACCAAGAGTCTGTGGATCGCGTCGAAGCCTACATGGAAATTGGTGCAAAGGAAGGCCGACTTGTTTTAGGCGGGACACCTCATCCTTCCAAAGAGAGTGGCTATTTCGTCGTGCCAACCATCTTCACAGATGTCGACCGCAATGCACGAATCGCGCAGGAAGAGATATTTGGTCCACTGCTTTCCATCATCAAAGCCAAAGATTTCGAAGATGCACTCTCCATCGCGAATAGCACCGAATACGGCCTGACCGGCGCACTCTATTCCCGAAAGCGTGAGCACCTCGAACGCGCACGCCACGAATTCCAGGTCGGCAATCTCTACCTGAACCGCAAGTGTACTGGCGCATTTGTCGATGTCCAGCCCTTTGGCGGCTTCAATATGAGCGGCACCGACAGCAAAGCCGGCGGCAGAGATTACCTGCAGCTGCTCATGCTGGCAAAATCCGTCTCCGAACGCTGGTAAATAGAAATGATGAGCAGATGGCGCTTGCCATCTGCTCATTTTTCTGTGTCGTTTCGCCTCAATCCGTCATTGCCGCAAAGGCGGGAATCCACAAAACATTCCAACTTCTGACTAAACTCATCTTGGAGCGAGAGGCACCTACCTCGCGTTACAATTCAAAGATGCATTTTTTATAGTCGTGCAGCTGTCATCAACCAAAGATCTGTTACTTGAAAGGATTTCGGTCGTCAATTCGCGAATATGTTAAGATTGGCCTAGGAAAGGTTCTCCGTTTCGGTTAAGGAATGTTTAGAACACCGACACATGCAAAAAACAAATTCGAATTCACATAATTACATTCCAATAATTGATCTGTTTGCCGGGCCTGGTGGTCTCGGCGAAGGTTTTTCACGCTATTCTACGCCAAATCACCCCACCGATAGCCCCTTCAAGATAG
>CAISOI010000219.1 GCA_903886985.1 uncultured Chthonomonas sp. | reverse complement strand
GGTCGGCGACGAGTTCCACGGTTTCAATCGGTAAGGAATTTCACCAATGATGAACACAGCCGATCTGATCGAGGCCATCAAACGGGGACGAAACCCGAGAGAAATGGTGCCCGAGTATGCTGCCAATTACCGCAACACCCTTCAAAAGATTGGTGCCACCTACGATTGGGACCGAGAAATAAATTCCAGCGACCCCGGTTATTACAAATGGACCCAGTGGATTTTTCTGCTCCTCTACAAAAAGGGATTAGCCTATCGCGCGACCGCACCGATCAACTGGTGCCCTAGCTGCAAAACAGGTTTAGCAAACGAAGAGGTGAAAGAGGGACGTTGCTGGAGATGCGATTCTCTGGTCGAAAAGCGTCCTCTACCCCAATGGTATTTCAAGATCACTGAATATGCTGAGAGGCTATTGACCGATCTTGCTGATATTGACTGGTCCGACGGCGTCAAACAGATGCAGAGAGAGTGGATCGGACGAAGTGAAGGTGCCGGGGTCGATTTCAAGGTTCAGGGAACAGGTGAAACGATCACGGTCTACACTACTCGTCCGGATACGCTGTGGGGTGCGACTTTTATGGTTCTCGCACCCGAACATCCTTTGGTTGACCAGATTACAACTGCCTCTCAACGGGACGCTATCACGCAGTACGTCAAAAAGGCGCAATCGACCAACGATATGGACCGCATGAATGCGGAGCGCACTAAGACTGGTGAATTTACCGGAGCTTATGCGATAAATCCTGTCAATGGTGAAAATATTCCCATTTGGATTGCCGACTACGTGCTTACTGGGTATGGCACGGGGGCCATCATGGCCGTCCCTGCTCACGACCAACGCGACTTTGAGTTTGCGCGCAAATACGGTATCGACATTCGGCTCGTTTACCGGATTTCCGAAGATCAAGACTCTTCCAGAATGGTTGAAGCTGTTCCGCTCGGTGGAAAAATGGAAGATTTTGGCACGGCAGAGGAATTTCCGTTTACCGGTATCGAGAACGAAAAGTCCTCAATCGCGCCGATCATTGATTGGCTTTCGAACAAAGGCATCGCTACCAAGAAAATTCAATACAAACTCCGAGATTGGCTCATCAGTCGCCAACGATATTGGGGCGCACCGATCCCGATCATTCATTGTTCGAAATGCGGCGAAGTTGCAGTACCAGATGATCAATTGCCGGTCACACTCCCCGATGTGCAGAATTATCAACCGAGTGGCACAGGTGAATCACCTTTGGCAACTATTCCAGAGTTCGTGAATACGACTTGTCCTCAGTGCGGTGGTGCGGCAAAACGAGAAACCGACACTATGGGCGGGTTTGCCTGTTCCTCTTGGTACTTCCTGCGTTTTGCAGACCCGAACAATGCCGACGAATTTGCATCACAGAAATCCTTAAACTACTGGCTGCCGGTTGACATGTACTCAGGTGGAGTTGAGCATGCAGTAATGCACCTACTTTATGCAAGATTTTGGACAAAGGTTATGTTTGATGAAGGTCTGGTGAACTTCACCGAACCGTTCAAAACCTTGAGAAACCAGGGTTCCATGCTGGCGTGGACGCCCGGACGAAAGCCAAAACACGACGCAGATGGCGGCGGAGAGGATTCCGTAGTCGACTGGATAGTTCTTAAACCTGAAGAGCGGGCGGACTACCCCGAGGATGAGATAGTGTGGCGATGGGCACGAATGTCCAAATCAAAAGGCAATGTTGTCACCCCTGAGGATATGTGCGACAGGTTTGGTGCAGATAGCCTCAGAGTCTATGAACTCTTTGTGGCTCCATTTGAAGATAACGTACAGTGGAGTGAGGATGGGATCAACGGAGCGTACCGGTTTGTCAGTAGGATTTGGCGCTGGTGCATTACTGCGATACCCCAATATCAACCAGGATGGAAACAGTCTCTGGCAGACAGCAAGTTAAGTGACAAAGACCAGAAAACGCGTCGTAAACTGCACCAATCGATAAGAAAGATTGGAACGGACCTTGAAGATTTCAAGTTCAATACCGCGATTGCTTCATTGATGGAATTGGTTAACGAAGCATACATCTACCGACCGGTCGAAGAGCAGCCAGACAATGCAATCGTGCTGTCGGAATTGTTAGAGTCAATAATACTTTTGTTGGCGCCGTTCGCACCACACGTATCTGATGAATTGTGGTCGCGCATAGGAAAAGCCGGTAGTACTTACCATACAGTGTGGCCAACTATCGACGCAGCAGCGGCAACCGAAAACGAAATGGTGATCATTCTGCAGGTAAACGGCAAGCTGAAAGACAAGTTGACCGTCTCAACCGATACGGCTAATGACCTGATTAAAGAGCTTGCGCTGGCCAATGAGAAGATTATCGAAGCTATCGAGGGCAAGTCCGTAAAGAACGTCATCGTGGTACCCAAGAAGTTGGTAAATATTGTGGTAGCTTAGAGGCCCGTAGTTTTAGCCTCGTCCCAAAGCGCATCCATTTCAGAGAGAGATAGTGATTTGATGTCTCTCCCCGAACTTTTCGCTCCTGCCTCCACATATTGAAAGCGACGCGTAAATCGGTTCACCATCTCACGTAGAGAATCTTCCGGATCGACCTTCTTCCATCTTGCAATGTTTACGACCGTAAAGAGCAGATCACCAATCTCAGAGGATATTTCGCTGTCATTACCAGCACGAACAGCTTCTTTAAGTTCCGCTAACTCCTCTTCGAGCTTGGTGAAGACGTCGTCCAGATTCTCCCATTCAAATCCTACTTTTACGGCACGTTTGCTGATTTCCATTGCGCGCATGAGTGCGGGAAGGCCGACAGGCACACCGTCTAAAACGGACTCTCGCCAACCATCCCCTTTTTCAGTCTTCTTGATGGCTTCCCAGTTTCTCAGCACTTCATCAGAGTCTGCAACGTCCAGTGTCCCGAAAACATGTGGGTGGCGACGGATTAGCTTATCCACAATCGACTTGATTACATCCCGAATGTCGAAAACACCGATCTCAGATTCTAATTGAGCATGGAAGACGACCTGAAGGAGTACATCTCCAAGTTCCTCGCAAAGCGAATCCATGTCTCCGTTGTCGATCGCTTCAATCGCCTCATAAGTCTCTTCAATGAAGTACCGTTTCAACGTATGGTGATCTTGCTCACGGTCCCACGGACAGCCGCCTTCGCCACGAAGTCGGGCCATTACCCAAACAAGGTCATCAAAACGACATTTGCGCTGATCTTTTGGTAAGAGCGGAACGTACACAACCGTAAGATGATCTACTTTGGCTCGGTCCAATTTATGAAGAGGCACAACGCTAACATTTTCAACGCCGGGGACCCCTGCCGCACATACTACGGTCACCTGCCAGTCATGGGGATACTCCGCCATAAGAGCAAGTTTTGTGTTGGAGGCAGCCTGTTGGTCGAACACCTGATACAAAATGAGATCCAAATCGGGCTTCAACTCGAACGTGTCCATGGAGAGCGCATCGGCAAAGACAATTCCGCGATCCAAAGATAATTGAAGGGCGGACAAAGCAGGTTCAATAAACGAAGCTGAACTTACAATTTTGAAGGGGATTCCACGATCTCTACACTCGGCGATCAGTCTCCGGACCGTCTCTTCTGCCACCAGTGGATGACCGGGAACGGCATAAGTCACATCCGTGTGGAACAGGGCTTTGAGAAGTGTGTCTACGATAGTCTGATAGACCACATCGAATGAGTCAGCTGTTTCATAAACGGAATCAAAACTCTCAAACGAAACGCCATCTACTATAAGATCATCGACAGCGGGGTGAACCGAAGTCCGAATAAATAATGATTTGGCCGCACGCAGTGTATCGCGTGCGGCCAGTGACATTGCTCCGGCGTCAGCCGGTCCAAGTCCGACGAGAGTTAACAAAGACTACTTCCCAGTTGGTACGGGTGAATTTGCAGAAGGTGCACCGGCAGGTCCGGATGCGGCAGGCTTTTTGTCCATCAAGCCGGTATATCCGGCGAGCTGAATTTTGATTTCACCAATATGCTTGTCTTTATATGTCTCGATCTCTTGAGCTACGCGCTGGAAAGCACCACGATCTTTTTCATCGATCAGACTACGTTCGACCAGCATGCGAGATTCTTCAAGTGAAGGAGTGACACCGTTAATTTTCTTGACCAATTGGACTAATAGAAAATGAGGAGCATTTCCAGCAGCCGGGTTCGCATTGGACGAAATCTCAGAAGCGCTCAGTTTCAACACTTGCTTGGTGTACTCGCCTTCCTTCAAGTCCTTTACTGCATTAAGAATCCCAACTGGCAAACTGGTTTGGGGGATCGTTCCAATGTCGCCGCCCTTACCTTTAGAAATCGGATCTTCTGATTGGGTAAGTGCAACGGTCTCAAACGGGACTTTCGCGATAGCTGCGAGTGCTTTGTCGGCCTTTTCCTTCGTGGAGCAATCGATCACTCTCAACTGAAAAGAATCCGCTGGAGTCAACTGCGCTTTGTGATTGTCATACCAATTTTTTACATCCGCATCGGTGATGTTTAATGGTTTCATCGCAAGAGCCTTGCGAATCAACGCTAATCTGGAATCTCGCTTCCAATCCACATCTACGCGACCAGGATCAGGCATCATTACTACGATTTCGGCATTTTGTTGGTACTTTTTGGCAAATGGAACATAGGCATTTATTTGAGCGTCGGTGGGAACCACGTTCTTCTCTTTTGCCATGCTCATCAGCAATTTTTCGAAGATCAAGGTCATCATGGCGTAATCACCCGCCTTTATGGGTCCTCGTGCCTGATAAGAAGCACCTAACTGAAACACATTGACATTCTGAACTCGGTCGTTGAACTCAGTCTCAGTAATCTCTTCCGATCCAACATGTGCTGCTATTTTCTTGGGCGACGAACACCCCAAGAGCGACGCAACGGTCAATACCCCTACCGCTCCGATAATTGCAAAACGATTCAAAAGAATTCTCCTGTAAGTCTACAAAACTGTCCTTAAGTATACTTTCAATCTCGCGACAATTGAATTGAAGCGTAAGAAACAGACATAAAATGTTTAGAATCTTAACGTTTGAGCAATTTCTAACGGTGTCCGAGACCCTACTGCGATCTGAAACGCGCGATACCCTACCCCCGCGGTAAATCCTCGAGCGGATGAATAACCTGTTTGAAACGCAAATTTCTTCACTCTGTATTCAATTCCGGTTCTACCTTGCACATTACCATAGGCCCGAGTAATATCCACAATGTCCGCAGCCACTAACACTCTACCATTTTCGTAAGCACTACCCAACGTGATACTGCGGGGTTGTAAATCGTACTTCGCCGCCGCTCCCGTTCTGTCCGTGCCATTAAATCGAAAGTTCGGCTCCAATAGATCCGTGATGACAATTGCCCCTGATAATCCTGTGTGATGCGCGGGATGAACAAGGAAACCGACATCGATTCCGATCCCGTTTTTGCCAAGAACAGAGTCCCCATTCATCTCTGGTGCAGGAGCTGCGCCAGTATTGGCAGCGATATTAGTCGAATTTACTACATAGTGAGAATACATCGCTCTGGACAGCTTAACTCTCGCTCCAGCATCTACCTGAGTGGGACTCCCTAGCGGGGAGACACGTTCAGCTACACCAACAATTGGCAAACTATAGATCGCTGCGCCAATGATATCTGCACGCTCATTACCTGTTAGCAACGCAACGTTACCGTTTGCAGTATTGGACCAGTTTATGAGGGAAATATTTGGCTGCACTCGTACCTCACCGATACCAGTTGCGGTGATGTCGTTATGCCCTAACTTTAGGCCCCAGGCGACACCTGCTCCGAAACTCGAATCCTGATTTCCAAAATCCCTTGCCAAAGATACAGCATCATTACTGCTCGGATTCCTGATCAAATGATCGTAAGCCTGTTTTATTGGAATACCGTGTGCGGCAACGCCAATTTGTGGGAAAGACAACTTGCTTTTGCGGTCCGTCAGAGCAAGGCTCGCAGGGTTTATGGCATTGCTTCGTTCTGATCGGTCTACAACTGCAACACCCGCTCCGCCCATAGCAAAAGCGCGAGCATTGCCACCAAATGTGACATCCTTGGCGTGCGCAACTGTCTGAACGGCCCCGACAACAACTAAACTTGAAACTGCTATAACACTTTTAGAGCCTCTTATCAATTGATATCTCCTATCGTTGACCAGAAAATCAGACCTGAATCATAGACGTGAAACGGCACTTTTCGTTTTAGTTCTTGATTTGAGAACTTACAATTGAAATGACAAGGTCCAATGCCTCGCTGACTTTGTCAGCGTCTTTGCCACCCGCCTGCGCGAAGTCAGCGCGCCCACCACCGCCACCGCCCGCTGCCTTTGCTACTTCCTTGACAATGTTACCGGCGTGAAGTCCTCTTGGGATGAGGTCCTGGGTAACTTTAGCAACAAACTGTGCTTTGCCATCCTTGGCGGTTCCAATGACGACAACGGCACTACCCTTTTGCTGAGCTGTCTTGTCTGCAATTGCGGAAAGAGACTCGACATCAGAATTAGCAACGATGCCAATTAACACAGTAATCCCTTGCACATCGTGTGATTGCAAACTCTCCGACTGACTTCCACTGGATCTCAATTGCTGAACTAATTTCTGTAGTTCCGCTTTCTCTTTTACGAGCTTTTCAGCCGCTATGATGAGATCGCGTGTGTTTGATCGCAGTATGGAGGCTAGATGGAGATTGCGTTGTTCCAAGCCGTCTAAATAGTCCAGCGTGGACTTTCCGGTAGCTGCTTGGATACGCCTTACCCCTGCACCAACTCCCGTTTCCGACAGAATCTTAAACATCCCTGCCTGGCTCGTGCGCTCGAGGTGTATTCCACCGCACAACTCCATACTGAATCCGGGAATCTCCACCATACGCACAGTATCGCCATATTTTTCACCGAAAAGAGCCATTGCTCCACGTTCTTTCGCTTGGGCAATTGGAACGTCATTATAAATCGATACCGGAACGTCAGCAAGTATTTCGGCATTGACAAGCTCTTCCACTCGGCGGATTTCGTCTATTGTCATTGGCTGCGTGTGAGTGAAGTCAAACCGCAATTCGGTCGGCGAGACTAATGAACCTTTTTGATGCACGTGCGCTCCAAGAACTTCTCGAAGTGCAGCCTGAAGTAAGTGAGTGGAAGTATGGTTGCGAATAATGTGACGCCTGCGACTACCATCTACTGATGCAAATACTTCACTACCGACATGCAACTCACCCTCGAGAGCCTTCGCCTTGTGCAGCCAGTAACCACTGGTCTTTACAGTATCGATTACTTTCAGCAGGGCGGCGCATGTAACGTCGCCAGCAACTGTCGAGAATGTCCCCTGATCTCCAACCTGTCCACCTGATTCCGCGTAGAAGGGCGTAGAATCCAGAACAATCTCGACTTCATCTCCTGCCTTAGCGGAACCCACTAGTCGGTTGTTTTGAACGATCGCCACAACCCGTGATTTGGAAGTAGTCTCGGAATAACCCAAAAATCGAGTGGGAGCGACATCCTTTTGCAAGGTAGAAATGGCACTTTCACCGCTCGCCCAAACCTCTTTTGGAGCACTCGCATCTCGCGATCTCTGTTGCTGTTCAGCCCGTGCCTGCTCAAATCCGGTCGGTCGACGGCAATACCGTTTTCAGCCGCCATGTCCTTTGTCAGGTCAAACGGGAATCCATAAGTATCGTGCAACATAAACGCATCATGACCAGAGAGAACCTTCAATTCCTGCACCAGCGGGCTATTTAGCATCTCAGCCAGTCGCACGGAGCCATTTCCCAGAGTTCTCAGGAATCGCTCTTCTTCAGCTTCAATGGTCTGGAGAATGAGCCCTTCTCGCTCCTTGAGTTCAGTGTAGAAACCGCCCATCTGCTCAATAACCAATGGTGCAACTTTGTATAAGAACGGTTCATCAAATCCCAAGACGCTCTTCGCATAGCGAATTGCCCGGCGCATGATATAACGAAGTACATATCCTCTGCCTTCATTGGAAGGTAAAATTCCATCTGCAATGCAGAAGACGGTCGTCCGCACGTGCTCCGCGACCACTCTTAGCGCGAAGTCAACAGGTGCCATGGTCCCGGTATATTTCTTGCCTGAGAGTTCAGTAATCTTGTTCAAAATCGGTTGAAAAAGATCCGTCTCGAATACACTGTTTTTACCCTGATGTACCATGACAATGCGGTCAAAACCTGCACCGGTATCGTTGTTCTTCTTTGGAAGGGGCGATAGTATTGCCTTACCGGTTTCATCGGCACTGCGGTCGAACTGAGTGAAGACGTTATTCCAAACTTCAATCCAACGCCCCGCATCGTCGTCAATTTTGTATCGTTCCGTAGGCGTCAATGACGGGTCGTTTGTCATCTGTTCTAGTGGAGCGATGCGATAAAAGACTTCGCTGCATGGTCCGCAGGGACCGTCTGGCCCCTCACTAATGGCGTTGGCGGGCCAATAGTTTTTAGATTCACCCAGACGGTGAATTCGGTCTTCTGGAAGACCTATGACCTTGTGCCACACTTCAAATGCTTCGTCATCGTCCTGATAGACAGTCACACAGAATCGGTCGGGGTCCAGCCCCACAACGACTGTTAGGAACTCCCACGTCCAAGGGATAACCTCAGCTTTGAAATAATCTCCAAAACTGAAATTCCCAAGCATTTCGAAAAAAGTGCAATGAGATAGGTCGCCCGCGCTATCGATATCGCCTGTGCGCACACACTTTTGGACCGTGGTTACTCTGCCGGAGGGAGGGGTGGCTGCGCCCGTAAAAAAGGGTTTGAATTGCTGCATGCCGGAACCAGAGAAGAGAGTTGTTTTGTCCTCTTCGCCCAAAATGTCAATTGGCACTAAGGATGCAGATGGTAGGTGAAGGTGCCCCCTCTCTTTAAAGAACTCTACATATTTGGTGCGAATTTCATTAGCAAGCATGGGAAAACAACTCCGAAAATCGAGATTGCCAGAGTCAGAAAACGCTGGCACAGTCATTTATTATAGCATCGGACCAGGAGGGAGGATGGAAGCGGCGCGAGTATAGCTATCCGTGGGGCCTGAAATTAGGAAGTGATGAATCGGAAATTTCGACTTCTTCGTGGCAAATACCACCACATCTTCGATTCTGAGGTTGCTTCGTCTCTCGCAATATTTAGGTTGATGCAAACGACATCCAGCGCTAACCTTTGACAGTTACCTGCTTTAACACACTGATATTGTCTGCCAAGCACAGAATATGGTTAGGAATTTGCGGGAACACTTTTGCCGCGAAATCAACGCAATTTGGGATACCACTTCTGAACCTGCTCAAGTGCCCATTCCGGCGTCTTATCGGAGTGGCAGAGGTTGCAGCTATTGGGTGTCTTCTTGCCGATCGAGATTTTCGGCGAAATGAAGTTAAACGTATGATCGCGTGCCTCAGCCCCCACCGAGTTCTCACCCGTCTTTGGCATATGACAGCTGATACATTGACTGCCTGTACTTGAAACAGCGTGATGCGTGTGATCCGTGATCGATTTGTAATCCGGACCAACAGATTTGCCTGGTCCGTGACAGGTGTTGCAGAGCGCATTGGTCGAGGGAGCTTTTAACGTCATCGAAGTAAACTTGGAGCCATGCGAATCGTGGCAATTGGAACATTGGATGCCTGCACCATGCATCTTGCTGTGACTGAAGGTGTTACCTTGTACTCGGTTTTTATGAGCGGTCCCATTCGTCCAAAACTCTGCTGTTTGCTTGCCCGCTTCAGGTTCAAAACCATGCCAATAGTCCGCAAGTTTTTGCCCCGGCTGGAAACCGACTGGCCATGCAAACTCCTCCGCATCCGGCTTGCCCGCCTGATGACAAGATAAGCAGACGTCCATGCTGCGTTCTGTTGAGAGTCGAGAAGGATTTACGATGTTCTGGATAGCTGGCTTGTCTGAATGTGCTTTACCGGGTCCGTGGCAGCTCTCACACGTGATATTCTGTTCCGTCCACGTCTTGGCTTTCGGGTCTACCCCGGTGCTGTGGCATCCTGCGCAAAGATTAAAATTGGAGCGGGTCTTCCAGTCGGGATGTTTTGGATACCACCAGTCACTTTTCGCAGTATAAGATTGCCACTTCTTTTCCTTGATGCTCCACTGACCGGGAAACACAACCTCTTCCCCATTCACAACGCCGATGAATCGCTGTTTCCAGCGGTGACCAATAACCCATTTCACATCTTTCATTTCACATGGGCGGTTAGGATCGGCGACAGAGAAATCAGCTTGAACATTCTTATTACGGCCTCGAAAGATTGCAGGGCGGATCATCTTGTTATGTGCAGAGTCCTTCCAAGTGTCGTAATAAGTGGTGTGGCACTTGGCACAGACCTTTGACCCTGCATACTTCGACTGGTCTACCTGATGAACAATAGGAGCTGGGTCTGGATTTGCCTGTACAGGCTGACTTAATCGAGGCGAGATAAGTGCAACGGTAAAAAGCAGAAGAGTTGCGAAACATACCAGCCACTTCATTTTCATTAAGAAACTCCTCTATCAATCCACTGAAGAACGTTATTTGTCAGGCGATCAATCTGAGCTTGTAAATAGAAGCCTTCTTGATTTGTATTTCCTGCCACTTACAAAATGAAAGTGGAGTGCCAGCTTAAGCCTCAAGCCCCATTGACCGGATACTCATTGAGGCGACCATATCTACACAGTAGTCAGGAAGCTACGCACATCCCGCTCGGACATGTGCGGTTCGCCGGGTGCAACGTTGTTGAGTTTGCCGTCTTTCATGTATTGCTCGAGCTCGCCAACAAGATCAAAAAGGTGCTCAAACGAATCGACAACAAATAGCAACGGCTGAAAGTGATCTATCTCGAATCCCTGATTAATCATCCATTCCAATTGCGCGGGAAAGCGCTGCACTTCTGGAGACTCAACACAATGATGAATCTCCCCGTGAGAACTAAGCAGCCCACTGCCATACACCTTGATGCTTCCCGGCTCCGCTCCACGCATGAGGCCAAATTCGACTGTAAACCAAAAGAACCTTGCCAGTGCACGGTAGATGCTGGTGATTCGATGCATCTGTTCATCTTTGTCTTTGATCTCGCCCACTAGCTCGGCGGCTGTGTGAGCACAATCTCCAAAGCGCACGAGAGTGTCTGCGAAAGCACGATCCGTATGCATTGGTACGTGCCCTGCGAGATCGTGAAATATGTCGGGTTCTGGCAAGTATTCTAACTTGCTGTGGTCGCGAATAGTGATCGTGGTTGGAAATTCTCTGTTACG
>CAISOI010000218.1 GCA_903886985.1 uncultured Chthonomonas sp. | reverse complement strand
TGCTGCTGCTGCTGCTGCAATTGATGCCGGCTCGCGGAGTCGGTCGGCCGGCTTTTGATCTCATCTATGCGCTGATATCCGTCCGCCTCCTACAGGGCGGCACCCCCAATGGGAGTCACGTGGAAGACGTTGGCCCTGAACAAAGACCTCTGGTGCTCTTTCATCCGTGGCACTCTGACTCTTGCTCCCCTTGACTCTGCAACCCAGCCCCCTTCCATCTCCATCGGGTCCCCGCTGCCCATAGGACGCCTTCTGCCTCCGCTAGGGAGCCTACGAAAGGCATCTCTCTCCCCCGGGCCCCATTCCTGCCGCAATTAATACCCCAAGCCCGCTCCTGATGGCAAATTCACAACATTTTTAGTAATTCAAGTGTCTCCCCACACACACCAATACGCTACCGAGAATAATAAATCTTACACATCTTCATCTTGCTTACTTGAATTCAAACCTCTATTACTCTCATCCGCACTTGTAGACACTTCGACATATCCCTGCCTCGTTTCCTTCCCCTCAGGCCTCGATTTCAAATAGGTATAATACCCCATGCCGCCAAGCGCCAACGCTACTCCCACTAGCTTCATGGGACCGAGCGAATCTGAAAAAAGGAGCCAACTGCAAAAGAGAACGATCACTGTTTTCGAATGACCCAAGACCTGCATCATGTCATGCAACAGTGAGAGTGAGAACGTCTGCTCTCTTGCTGCTATGTGCATTCAACAGATATATTGCCTATAAATCAACTTGCCTGAAAAGTGAGGGCACTAAAACTTCCAAGGCAGGCAGCTTGGGATAAATTGACGAGCAACGCCAGAAAACATGTCAAAGCAACAAGCGACGCAACCGGTATATTCCAAGGGTATTCTATGATCCATACATTGAACGAGAGCTTGTCCAAAATCGGTCCCAAGAGCAAGAGCACCACAGCTTGGGAAGGTGCAGTTGCGATCATAAAGTCCGAAGACGAAAGCGCATATTCTACCTGCAAGTATCGAACCAACGTCTGTTGAAGAGCTGCAGCAACTGTCGCAATCGCAGCGATAATGCATCCGATAGCAGAAAGGTTCAATTGAAAATCTGTCACCGTTCTGCAATTGTTTTTTCCGGTCAAGGGAACGAATCATTAGATGAGCTCTTGCGATATCAACACAATTGGCACTTACACACAACCTGCTCCCATCACTACCATCATGATCGCCACAAATTCTTCCCGTGAAGGAATGCGGCTGTACCAGAGGTATTCTATAAAAGTGACGCAGGGCAATACAACCAGTTTACAGATCTGTACGACGGAGAAGTTAGCGGAGAATGTAGAATTATCGAAAGAAGAAGCCTCATACCTGATAAAATGAGACCGTGTTGACCATCAACGAGAGGTTTAAGCCAACGACGGACAAATTGCCGACGATGACGAATATCACAATTTCTACGTTGCAAAGGTAAGGATAGGTATGAGACACAATAAAGATGAATAAAATGTACTGTACCTTTCGTTGGTAATGTTTTTGTTGGCTTGGTGGACAAAACAAGCAATAGGCCCGACGTGGCCAAATGGAATGCGGTCAAAGTACTAGGAAATTTAAAGCCTTTGCTTCCTACAAAATTGTGTGATAATGATGATGGTTGTTACGATGATATGAATTCTTAACGCACAAGCACAACATCTCTTACCCATTAGAGTTTTGTTTCCAAAAATGATCGCGACTGATGAGACGACATTAGCTAGCAGGTAGATTTGAGATTGGACGTTCATGTTGTTGATGTTGAACGAATTGCAGTACCTTTGAAATCAAAAAAATATCCCAAGACGGGACATCTGCTTGTTGTCCTGTCATGCTTGCTCCGGGTTGTCCTTCTCGCCACCAGATTCGGCGAGATCAGGAACCCGGAGCAATAAGGCAAGAATGTACTCTCGGTGGCTTCTATCCTTCGGCGAAGATGGTAAGATTTTACAATGGAGTATTGATCGTCATGTGGTCTGTATAAACAATGTATCAAATTCGTGTGCATCGTTGCATTTAACTTCTCCCTCAGGATGAAATCCTACTGCCTTGAATGCCGCCACAGTATCACTACAATGCATCTGACCATCGTACAACGCGCCAACGCTGTCTGAAATCATCTCAATGGAGAAACTTCTAATCAACTTGATCTTGTCCCCAGCACTCAATATAACAGGAACATCGAAGCCCTGCGCATCAACTTTGATATATTCCACAGGTCGATCTTCCAAAATTTCGTGTAGCAAACGACGTAGTGTTATCACAGGGACCGAACGACGTTCGTGCACTTTTGTACACATCTGCGCAACCCATTCAGGCCAGCCTTCATGGGGTTCATCTTTCATTTCCGAAAGTGAGGAACATCCATCAACAGGAGCAACATTGAATGTCTTCACACCCTCGTCAGGACCTATTGCAAAAGGCAGTACTATCGTGTTTGTAGTTCTTGTAGAATATCCTAGCGCTCGAAAGGTATCTCGAAACGATTCCGCAGAACTCAACAACCAAGCAAACTTATCTAATAGCGGTTCGATGCTGACAAGAATAGCGTTTGAATCATTTTTCATCCTCGGGTCTTCCATGAAAGAGTCCCTCGAATTGACTCCAATTTCCATGTAAATCTTGGGATCGGACAAACTAGCCAGATGCTGATGGAAGTACGTCAGATTTAGAATGTTTAGTTGAGTCATA
>CAISOI010000217.1 GCA_903886985.1 uncultured Chthonomonas sp. | reverse complement strand
GTACTTACAGCGACTTCTTCGAAGTGAGTTCCGCTGATATTGCGCCACATTAGGTTTGGGGTCAAATCATTTACAACACAGAGATCGGTTTTCCCCTTGCCTTCAAAGTCGAGCCAAATACATGCCAGAGCCCTGCCGGACATCTTATCGATGCCAGTTTCATGAGTTGTATCTCGAAATTTTCCATTGCCCTCATTGTGATATAGTCTGCCGGTATCTGGTGACCATAGTACAGGAGTGCATAATGACGGAAGCTTATCTGGGGTGAAGCATTCACGATCGGTTTCTGGAGACCATTTTGCATAGTGGCCAACGTAAAGATCGAGTCTGCCGTCGTTATCATAATCCCCCCATGCGGCACAAGAGGCCCACCTGAGACCTTTGTCACGGTCACCAACGCCGGCAAAATCCGTGACGTCTTCATACAGGGGCCTCCGATTGTTACCGCTCTTATTTTGGAACAGATGGCATCCACCATATCCCGCAACAAAAATATCTGGAAAGCCGTCGTTGTCGTAATCCGCGACGCCGACTGATTGGCAGTTGCCAAGGAGCTTGTCGAGGCCGGAGCCTTTTGTGACATCCTCAAACTTGCCGTTTCCCAAGTTGTGATATAGAGCGAGGTTCGGCAGCGAATTAGAAGTTTGGGGGAATTCTCCCGGATTAACCAGCAACATGTCCATCTTGCCGTCGCCGTCGTAATCGAGAAATGCACAACCTCCGCCGTTCACCGAGAGGAAGAGATGTGGCGGTTTCTCACCCGTATTGTGAACGAAGTTAAGACCTGCAGGTGTGGTGACGTCCTGAAATAATCCAGACTTGTGACCAACGATATTCTCGTTTTGAAGTGGTTGGTTCGACGGGCGGTTCTGAACGCATCCTGAACAGCAGTTGGCAATAATTAGCGGAATGGTCCAAGTTAATCGTTTCATGGCTCGCTCCAGACACTTTTTTGTTCCACTTATTGCACAGTCAATCCTCTCAAAATCGATGTGCGGCTTGAAAATACTTAGAAACTACGAAGCTGCAAAATGAAAAGAGACCAACGCGTATTGCGATGGTCTCTTTTCGGACGATTAGTGAGATCACTCAGAATGATGTGAGTCCGAATGAACTTCAACATGCCACTGATGTTCAGGGTCCGGAAGGAAAGTCAATGATGGCTGAGGATCCGTCGATCTTCCGTTTACCGTCATAACAAGCCATCCACCCGGAACTTGGGTCCTCCAGAGCGGAGCGTGGTAAATGTGTCCCCTTTTGCCGGGCTCGGCATCGTGGAGTTCAACAGTGCTAATAAATTGCCATTGCATCTTCGCAACCCTCCTTACGCGCTAGATGTCACCGCTAGTGAGGAAACAGACAATTCCAAATTAATATCAACGTAAAGTCACCGTGCGGTGTCGCTGAGATGAAGGCTACTAATTTAAAGTAACTTAGTGCCAATTAGTCTGACGCAGAATCATATGTGAGGTTTCATATCAATTACAGCAATGTTAGTTCGATCGCATATTGTGTAGAACGAACTGAGATCAATCAGTCGCTGTCGGTTGGTCGGACCATGCCATCAGTTTCAGGTCTTCGATTTCATTGCTCCAAAACATCCAACCTAATAAGGAGATCACAAGCAAAATTACTTGCGTGAAAGCTGTGATATAGAAGTGCTTTCTCCAGTAGAGCTCAAAATATCCAAAATAGGAAATCAGCCAGAGATACCAGTTATCAACATGGCGGCGTGACATGAGATAGATAGCCATGACACTAATCGCCGTCAATGCTGAGTCTAGTTCGACGACATCGGAATTCGTGTATGTCTTCAAAATGTAGTATTGAAACGCATAAAGAACGACTCCAATGAGAAGTGCCTTAATGCGGACCATCCACGTGGCATAGGAGGTCGGAAGTTGCTTGTTTTTGCGTCCGCCCGACTTCCAGTGATTCCAACCGTAAATGCAGAGACCGATCTCAAAAACTTGGAGAGCTGCGTCGGCATAGAGCCCTATAGGAACAAACAAGTAGACATAAAAGAGACTGTTGAGTATTCCCAAAGTCCAATTGATAAGCGCATTTCGATAAAGAAAACCGATCCACAGCAACATCAGCAAGTTCGCTACAATCTCGCCTTTGTGCGTCATGATCCATAGCAGCATTTTTACTAACAGTTCCGTTCATTGATGTTCAGTTGGTACGGACTAGCCTGGAGTTTAGGATCAGATGTCAATTTGCACCCATTTTGAATGCACGTTGCAAAGAACAATCTCAGGCGTGATGCAACCATATAAGTCTATGAG
>CAISOI010000216.1 GCA_903886985.1 uncultured Chthonomonas sp. | reverse complement strand
TTCGTGGGATTGCTATTGCGCTTGTTTTGTTCTTTCACTATTTTACGCCGCTGATTGTTGAGAGCAAAGGGGTTGTTCCATGGTATCTCACCCCATTTAGGACAGCATGGGGCGGGGTCGATCTGTTTTTTGTATTGTCAGGATATTTGATCGGTGGGATATTGCTGGACAACAGGCAGTCTTCCAATCTGTACAAAGTCTTTTACACCCGACGGTTTTTCCGCATTGCTCCCCTCTATCTGTTGTGGCTTGGGATATTCATTGTTGTGGAGATTGTTAAGTGGATGCCTCCCAGGACGGGTGAGACACTTTTCGGAAGTCCACTGCCATTTTGGTCTTATCTGACTTACACACAGAACTTCATTTCGGCGAAACGCTCCACATTGGGGCCGCACTGGTTATCGATGTCTTGGTCATTGGCGGTGGAGGAGCAGTTTTACCTTGTGGTGCCGTTTATACTGGTAAGGTTGAGAGCCGCACGCCTCGCGCCCGCGCTGTTACTATTCATTATTTCCGCACCCATTATGCGATGTTTGATATTGTTTAAGTATGCGGACCGTGGATTGGCGACCTACGTGTTGCTGCCCTGTCGGTGGGATGCGCTATTTCTGGGAGTTCTCAGTGCCTATTTGGTGCGCCAGCCCGGTTGGTCGGAGAAATTTCAGGAGAGCCGAAATACGGCGCTCGGTTTTCTGGCGGCGCTATTTCCGTTTGTCTTCTGGATTGGATATCAGGGGGATTGTCTTTCTCAATACAGTATGACTATCGGGTATACGGTTCTCGCGCTGTTTTGCACCTTGATTCTGCTTTTAATAGTTACCAGCAAATCGGTCGAGAGAATTCCCATTGTGAATGCGCGCCCATTGGTCTGGCTCGGGACAGTTGCCTATGGGGTCTATATGTTTCATCTGGGAGTCTTGGGGATTGTTAAAGCCTATTGGCCCGCTCCTAAAGATGCGGCTCCGAATGAATGGGCAGCCGCGTTGGCGGCAACTGCCATTACGATGCTGCTCGCTGCGCTCTCCTATCGCTATTTCGAAGAACCGTTGTTGAAGATCGGTCACAAAATCCGGTATGAGAAAGTTCCGCAGTCCGAACCTACGGCAACCACTGAGTGAGCGCGGTAACGGGTTCGCAGAGCAGGTCCACAATTCCATCTCCGAAATCCAGATCGTCGCTATAGGGGTGTTTGCCCTGGACGGGATCTAGCACCGAGATGTCATAGTTTCGGAGTGATCGGAGTAGGTCCACGGCTTGCTTTGGGGTCCAACCTGCCGCTCTGGCAATGGGTGGATTATATTCGAAAAGGATTGCTGCCTCGTGCTCCCGCAATGCATTCTGTGCGCCGGAAAGCACAGCAAATTCGTGACCCTCAACATCAATTTTGATCAGGCTAATTTTCCCCGGGGCCATTGTTTGGATCAAATCATCGAGAGTGAAAATGGGCACGGTTAACGTTGAAACGTGGTCATCTTCTGCAAATTCCACTTTATGTACCGAGGTTTGACCGGTAAAATTCGGATTGTATTTGATCTCCAATACACCGTTTGATTCTCCCACGGCAGCGTTTACGAGAGTGCAATTTCGAACTCCATTGAGCGCGAAGGTGGCGGCGGCACGCTTGGCTGTAGGCTCCATTGGCTCGATACCGATGACCTGAGTATTGGGGAGTTTTTTTGCTACCCGCGATATGATCATGCCCACGTTGGTGCCGACATCGATGTAGACACCGTCTCGTTTTAGCAGCTGCTCCACGATTGTCTTTACAATGTCATCCCCGTGTCCCGGTTGTGCCATCCAATACCAAGTATCGAGGTCCCGGAAATCCCCGACGAAAGGGATATTCGCGCACGACCTGGCGAGAAAGAGGTTCCGCGATGGGTGAAACTTGGTTTGAATCTTCTCAAAGAAGTTCATGCGGAACCAACCTGCCCGCCGATTCATATATTTCAGCGCTATGCCGAGCAAATTGCCCAGACCTGGTTTGGGATTGATTTCGTTCAGGGCAGATTGGAATTCAGGTTCACCCAGTAATTTTGGAAGGACGGACGACATGGTTGCAGACTCCGCGGATCAATCTTTTGTTAGATGATACCAGCCGATCGAAATCACGCAAAGTGGTCTTAGGTACAAGATTCTATGTGATGGGGACTGACCGAGGGCGCTCTCCATTAGTTGTTAGTCGCTTTGTTTGATTTGCGCGGGTTGCTGTTGGCTAATTGAGGAGTCTGTACACATATATAGTTTCACAGTAACGTTAGAACCAAAGGATA
>CAISOI010000215.1 GCA_903886985.1 uncultured Chthonomonas sp. | reverse complement strand
CTCACTCATGCCGGAGACGTTCTTTCGGTAGTGATCTCGCCTCAATGGATATCCACAGCAAAACTCACCAACGCGGATATTGAGAATTCACCCGGCGTAATCATCGCACCGGGCAGCCCCTATGCTAACATGGATCGCGCTATAGATGCCATTCGAATGGCGCGCGAACTTGGTATTCCACTACTAGGAACGTGTGGCGGCTTCCAACATATCATCCTTGAATATGCTCGTAACGTTCTTGGCTGCGAGGATGCCCAGCACGCCGAGTACGATCCCTACGCATCCGACCTATTTATCTCTAAATTGTCCTGCTCATTGGTTGGTCGAGAGATGGAGTTGAATTTCGTGGAAGGCTCTCAAGTTGCCGGATATTATGGCGGCCTCAAGGCAGTGGAGAGCTTCTATTGCAATTTTGGAGTTGCTCCCGAGCGCGCCGATGAGATCCGCGCCGGAGCACTTAAGGTCGTTGGCTCTGATACCGAAGGCGAAATCCGCGTGGTCGAATTGCCCGGGCATCCATTCTTCGTCGGAACACTCTATGTGCCCCAAACGCGCTCACTCCCGGGCCAGCCGCATCCTCTAATACTTGGATTCGTGCACGCTGCCCTGAGTTCGCAGAAGGTTGCTTCTGCTTCGTGACAACTGTATTGTCTTCATTGTCTCACCATTCGTCAGAGAGGGGATTTGCAATGACCTTTTGCCTTCTCCTTTACCGGCAATGAGGGCTGTGGCGTTACAGGAATAACTGCTGGCTATGTGGAACTGCAATTTCAGTTTATTCTCAATGGGGAGTCGATGAGCGCACAAACTGCAGACATTGTAATCGTCATGAATCCTACTTCAGGCCGGGGTAAGGGAGCACGAATTCGCGAAGAGCTCGAAGAGCTCTTGTCGAAATATGCGAACGGACAAACCTGGAAGATTGTGGAGACGCGCGGTCAACGCGATGGTATTCGACTTGCCCGAGATGCTGCTAATCATGGTGCAAAAGTAATTGCAGCGGCGGGCGGAGATGGAACCATAAACGAAGTCCTCAATGGCGTAATGGGATCCGATGCCACTCTCGGAATCCTGCCGCTGGGCACCGGTAATGATGTTGCCCGAACAATAGGTCTGGGTACAGATGTGGCACTTGCGGTTAAAACATTGTTTCAAGGACGTGCTACTCCCACTGATGTCGGCTATGCAAAAGAGACCTATTTTCTGAATGTTGCGGGCTGTGGGTTCGATGCAGCCGTGGCAGAGCGCGCGAACATTGGCTTCCGTAAATTGAGAGGAACAGCAGCATATATTGCAGCAGTATTGGATACGCTTACCAAATTTCCAGCGGCGGAGATCGACTTGACCGTAGATGGAGTCACAACTCATTACAAAGCCATGATGTGTTCCATCGCGAATTGCAAAACTTACGGCGGCGGAATGCGCATTGCTCCTGACGCAGATATTGCCGATGGACTGCTCGATGTCTGCGTCTTGAAAGAAGCGGGACTGGTCGAATTCATTCTGGCCTTTCCGCGAGTGTTCCGAGGGACGCATACAACACATCCGAAAGTTGTAATGTTGCAGGGAAAGAAGATCCATGTGGAATCGTCCCGACCACTGCCAGTGTTGTTAGATGGGGATATTTTTGGAACTACTCCGGTAACTTTTGAAATACTGCCGAATGCAATTAGACTCATGTTGCCAGCATGATGATGAATCAACAATAGACTTAGAAATACAGGAAACCAGATGCCCAACCCCGAGACGGAAATCATTAGCCAAGAATCTACTGCGGTAACGCTTCCTCCACTTTCAAAGGCAGGAGCATTCTGGTATAGCATTGCGAACCTCGGCTACGGAATGTTCTTCTCATTCAATAATGCTGTTATTCCGCTCTACCTCCACTATTTCTGCAAGAATAACATTATATTAGGGCTCATGGGGAGTTCCCACAGCATTGAGGGAATTGTGATCCAGCCGATTGTTGGTTCCTGGAGCGATAAAATCAGGACGAAGATCGGCCGTCGCAAACCCTTTATGCTTGCCGCGATCCCACTCTGCTCCCTGCTGATGCTCTTAACTCCCGTTGCCGCCAATCTCCCCGCGAGCATTCGGCTCGGTGCCATCGCATTTTTGATCTTCTTGTTTACGGTCCTCTTCAATGTCGCATTCGACCCTTATCAAGCGATGATGCCGGACATAACTCCCCAGCCGCAACGCGGAAGTGTGATGGCATTTTGGACATTGCTCGGAGTTATCGGGCAGGCGTTCATTGTCATGGTCAATTTCAATAAAGACGAAATTGCCAACGCCAATATGAAATTCTATATCGTCGGTGGGGTGATGCTCGTCACGACCTTGCTTACGATCAAATTTGTGCGTGAGCCATTGATTTCGATGGTCTCAACAAAACCCCATTCCAAAATATCCGCTGAGATCCGCATGGCATTAAAGGGGCTTCGGACACTCACGCAGGCAAAAAAAGGGCTGATTGTCTATGGCCTCTATGGAATTGGAGTGGGGGCGATAATGCCATTTCTCACTCTATTCGTCAAACACATAACGAATTGCACAGATGGGCAGGCAGGGCAAGCCTTTATGATCCTGATGATCAGCACCGCAATCTGCGTAATTCCTATGGGAAAATTGACGGATAAAATTGGCTCTATGCGAGTACTTTTCCTGGGAATTGCTATGATCGCAATCGCCTCGACGATCTGCGTATTTGTGAGCAGTCTAAACAGCATCTATGCCGTGCTATTCCTGGCCGGAATTGGCAATGCCGCCCAGAGCGCAGCCGCGTATCCACTTATGACTGAGATTGTTCCACGAGATGAGATTGGACTCTACACAGGATTTCAGACCGTTGCGCTGAGTGTCCTTCAGCCTCTCACTGTCGTGGGCGTCGGTCATCTCATGAATTTGGGGAACTATCGCAGCGTCTTTTGGGTCTGCGCCGCCAGCATGATCATTGCTCTTTTGGTGCTGAAGAGTATTAAGCTGAATCTCGCCGTTCACGAAGTGACCGTGCGACAACTCGAGCTGGACAATGCCGTCTAAATGAAACAACGACTGATCACTGCCGCGTTCGGAATACCCCTGTTTATTGGTATTGTCGTCAGCCCGCCAGCGGTACTTTTCGCGATTACTTTTGTATTATTCTTGATTGGCATGGACGAAATAAGGCGTGGATTGCAGAAAGCCGAAGAGCGGCTTGCTCAAATGCTCAAGCTGCTTATCTGGCTCTATCCACTTTTGCTTTTCAGTTTGCCATTTTTGCGCGCCCTACCGCCCAGCAACACCTACCCGGGAGCTCCTGACAATGGTGCGAGGCTATTCCTATGTGCTGTATTTTCTGTTTGGGCGACCGATAGCTTTGCCTATTTTGGTGGTAAAGCATTTGGAAAGACGAAGCTGGCTCCAAAGGTTAGCCCGAACAAGACTGTAGAAGGCTCTTTGGTCGGTGCCGCATTTGGCATCGGTTTTGGCGCGCTGTTTGGATGGCTGCTGCTGGACAAAGTACCCGTCGGCATATTTGTTGGTACAGTGACTGCGTTCGCCGGTCAAGCAGGGGACCTTTTGGAATCTGCCATAAAGCGCAAACTTGGCATTAAGGATCTTGGTGGACTATTGCCCGGCCACGGTGGGGTTCTGGATCGGTTCGATAGCCTCATGGTGGTCTGCTCCCTGTTGGTCTTACTGTACCAAATTCCTATGTTTCACGCTTTGCTTCCTTGGTTCATCAAGTACTAGATTGAACAATGGAGCCCAAACATGAGTGTGCTTCGAATGTAAATTAGGACATCAACATTTGCTCTATTCATCGTTTCTCTCCTACTCGCAGCGCGCGTTGGTGAATGCGTGGTCAGCTCGAGGCGGAAATCCAGTAAACCTCTCAACCCGCACCATCCATGTCAATCAAAACAACGTCGTAACATGGTCATTCTGAACAAAGCCTAACAGGAGTAAAAGTATATTCCAACGTCACTGACGAAGTGAAGAATCCGCTTTTGACGTTGCCCTGAAAGGACCACTCACCCACCAAATCTCGATTCGCCAGACCAATACCCGACATGATATTATCATCTCAATAAATCATTCACATCCGCGCAAGACCCTGTTTTCCGTTCGCCTTTCTCTGTTTCAGACCTTGTAATTCTTTAGCTCTGAAGAGGGTTTAGGTGTTCGTGTGTTGTATTATCATTCAATATTGATTATCAAATCCTAATTACTTGAAAGTCTTAATTCCCATTGACCATCAACGGCAAAACCGTCTTCATCAGCTACCGACGCGACCCTACCGGTAAAGCATTCGCCCGCCTACTTCACCGTAACCTCACGCACAAGGGCTACGATGTTTTCTTAGATGTCGAGAGTCTTGAAAGCGGGGAATGGGATACTCAGATTTTAACGAGAATTGGTGAGTGCGGTCATTTCATTCTGCTGATTACCCCTGATTCTCTCGACAGATGTGTTAATGATGACGATTGGGTGCGTAAGGAGTACCTAGAGGCTGTTCGCACTCAACGTAATATAGTTCCGATTTCAGAAGAAACTGTAAACTTATCAACTTTATCGAACAAAGTTGTGGACATAATGAAGCCCATTTTTAAGCTTCAAATCTCCCCTTTGCGGCACATGGGATATGATAATGATCTTGCGGAGATTGTCTCCAAATTCCTCACTGCACACAAAGCGGCACCTCCTTTCAGTATCTCCCACGGATCTATTGTCGAAGAGGATAAGAAACCAACCCACAAACTCAGCAACCTACAATATGCCTCTCTGGGATCACTATTCAAGGGACGTGAACCTTTTCTAAGAGACCTTAAAGACAAACTGCTTAATGAGCAAAAACCTGTTGCCGTCCACGGTCTCGGTGGAATCGGCAAAACCCGTGCCGCCGTAGAGTTCGCCCTCCAAAACGCACACGACTACACCGCCCTGCTCTTCGTTCGTGCCGACAACCCTGAGAGTCTGAAGACCAACATCGCCGCCCTCTGCGGACCATTAGTCCTCGACCTTGCAGAGAAGGATGCCACCGAGATCGATGTCCAGTTTGCGGCGGCATTGCAATGGCTAAAGAGCCACCCAGGCTGGTTTCTCATTCTCGACAACGTGGATGATGAGAAAACCGTAAAGGAGGTGAACTCTCTCCTTGGACAATTGGGAAGTGGCGGCCAAGTTGTAATTACCTCTCGAATCAGCGATTGGCACGGTGCCGTGGAAACGCTTGCTTTAGACGTACTCACCGAAACAGATGCGGCCAGTTTCCTATTGGAACGCACTGACCGACGGCGACGCAAAGAACCAAATGACGCCGAAGCTGCCAAAGAACTCGCCGTTACCCTCGGTCAACTCGCACTCGCTCTGGAACAGGCAGGCGCAATGATCAATGAGCGACGCTATACCTTTTCGCAATACCTGCAAGAGTGGAGTACCAATCATAAGGCAGTCATGAAGTGGTTCAGTGAGACCACCATGCAGTACCCCATGAGTGTCGCCGTCACCTGGCAGACCTCCTTTGACCAGTTAACTCCGCAAGCCCAGCGACTGTTGGAACGATTAGCATGGTTCGCGCCAGACCCCATCCCAGAATCCTTGTTGGAAGTTCCGGTTCCCGATGAGGACGAAGCCCACGAGACCGCGTTCGAAGCTCTTGCCAATCTGGAGACCTACTCTCTAGTAACTCGCTCTTCGGAAGCATCAGCCTTTACAGTCCATAAATTAGTGCAGGATGTCACTCGCCAGCGCGATGATACGACCCACACGATGCTGAAATCGGGGATGGGTTGGATAAATGTTGCTTTCATTGGCGAACCATGGGACGTTTGCAACTGGCCAATTCTGGAACCTCTCGCTCCCCACGCTCTCGCCTGTGCCAGATTAGCAGACGAAGCCAGCATTCCCGAACCAACATCTCGGCTGTTCAATGAAATCGCGCAATTGTACGATGCAAAAGCACAATATGACTTTGCAGAACCCCTAATGCGTCGTGCTCTTGCCATTGACGAATCGACTCATGGTCCTGATCATCCGAGAGTTGCAATAGACCTCAACAACCTTGCCCAGTTGCTTCAGGCCACGAACCGTCTTTCGGAAGCAGAACCGCTCATGCGTCGTGCTCTTGCCATTGACGAATCGACTCATGGTCCTGATCATCCGAATGTAGCCAGAGACCTCAACAACCTTGCCCAGTTGCTTCAGGCAACGAACCGTCTTTTGGAAGCGGAACCGCTCATGCGTCGTGCTCTTGCCATTGACGAATCAAGTTATGGTCCTGATCATCCCAATGTTGCTAGAGACCTCAACAACCTTGCCCAGTTGCTTAAGGCCACGAACCGTCTTTCGGAAGCAGAACCGCTCATGCGTCGTGCTCTTGCCATTGACGAATCGAGTTATGGTCCTGATCATCCCGATGTTGCCCGAGACCTCAACAACCTTGCCCGATTACTTCAGGACGCGAACCGACTCCCTGAGGCTGAGCCTCACATGCGTAGGTCGTGTGAAATCTTTATGAGATCACTCGGTTTTGACCATCCCAACAGCCAAACGGTGCTGAATAACTACGGAGGGCTATTAATGGAGATGGGAAAGACGGAGGACGAGGCTGTGGCAGAAATCATGAAAATTGCACCGGAATATGGTGGGTGATATCCGTACCAGCAATTTGAACCACCTTCAAAATCAGTGCCAGTTCTACTGTGCATCGCGATCTTCACGTAAATAGATCTTTATAGAAGACGGTTTGATGTCGAAAAAGACTAATAGGTCGCTGATGGCGGTTGTAATGCTATTAGCAGAAAGGTTCGTTTCTATATAGAACCTGTTGTGTAGTTTTTCGGCTGAACGAAGACCCTCTTCAGAAGTAGCAAACAGTGGATTACCTCGTCTACTTATAAACTTTGATTCACTAGGCAGATTAGCGAAACGGACGGGGTCCATCGCCTTCAACTCCTTCAACACCTGAATATATAGATTCTTCCAAGTTTTGATTCCTTTGTAAGCAGTGTTACCGAGAACAAAGCCAAAAGGTCGCTTGAAGGTAAAACTCTCATCAATTGAGTGCGACTCTGTTTTATCAAGTTCTTTGATGAGACGATTTACCTGATTAGCCCCAGAAGTAGTGTCGTGAACGACTTCTTCCTGCTCTGGATCAATTGAAAAGTGTTGCTTAATCTGAATTTCAATTTTCTGAATACCATCTGCAAACTGAGCGTAATTGTCATTGAATGACTTAATGAAATTGACGCCAGATTCTAACGACCTGTTGTCGCGTGGGTCTATATTCAAGAGCATGTCATCAGGAAGCGACAAGAGTTGCTCTTTGAGTGTGTTCATTTGGTCCAACATGAGTTTGACTTTGTTTTGCGTCATTGATATGTCTCCGTCTTAAATAGTATCTGGTTCAGCTGTTGGGTGTCACTCATTCTGAGCCGGGCTCATACCTGCCAAACGTGGCATGTAATACTGTAACTCATTTCGGATAGGACAATCAGGATTAACCAGTGCTGTTTCAATCTCGTGAAACGAGAACTCAAGTCCGCCCTTGATCCGATTTATAGTGAGGAGGACAATCATGGATTCTACAACATCTACAAGATAATTGATAGTTTCGAACATGTCTGCGGTAATAATGGTAGGTATTCCTCTTGGTAAACACCAAGTTGGAAACCGTAAATTTAAGTCGGAACATATTGTGAAATTCTTGGTATCTAGGTTTCCATGTTCATCTTCATTTCTCAGGTCAACTATTGTTTTCATACGTAAGGATTGTTCGCTCACAAATTCTAGCAGCGGATTTCCAGATTCCAGATATACTTCCATATGTTTACAAAGGT
>CAISOI010000214.1 GCA_903886985.1 uncultured Chthonomonas sp. | reverse complement strand
TTCTGGTCCAATTGATAGTCGGACAACTCCAGAGTGTGCTTTACATAACTTCGAAATCTGTGATTTTCCTTGACATTCTTCTGAGCATATCGTGCCAAAAGATGGGATTTAAGAACGAATGCCATTCGTCAGTACTCCTATTGGGGCTGAAAGACATTTTACCCGGGCACTTGAAACAAACTCAGAATGAAGTTATTACGGAGGTTCCCAGAACCGGTGGCGTGGCTCTGTGGTTTTAGCCGGTTAGCACGAGTAACTGACCCTATCAAATTGGAAGGGCGAGGAGTGTTTCCCAGCCCTTCCAAATTTATGTGCAGTACACTTAAGTGTCAGGCGAATGTCTCCTGACCAAAGTGCCTGCTTCTCCGAGATCGACCGCTAATCCCCAATATCCTCAAAGCAAATTCACCAAGTGTGCCGTTCGTACAGTTAATAACCATATCATCTCCCATCAATAACTGGGCGCGACACTGCTTTGAACGAGCGCGAAGTAGAATTGTGACTGTAGAAGTTAGCTCCACCAGGTCTTAATTTTGACAATAGCTTCCACAATGTGCTGCATATCTGTTTCAGTACCAAGGAGAGCATTTTGAGGTAACCAGATTCCATCAGCACAAACCGCTTCTGTAGTCGGGCATTTATCTTTATATTGCTCTAACGATTGCTGAGAAGCAATCTGGCACCGTCCGCGTCCGTGGTGAAAGACTTCTTCACCATAGAGCGGCAGATACCCATCGGAAGCGGGGATACCTTCCGATTTCAAAGCTTCTACAAATTCATCGCGCGAATGACCACCAAACTCTGCACTGTTGTATCGGAAAATATAGAGGTGGTACGCATGCCGAGTAACCCGCGGATCCAACTTCAATGTGGTAATTCCCGAAATGTCATGCAGATAGCAGGATAGTGTTTTGGCATTTCTTGTGCGCGTCAGTGATTGTTCTTCCAAGCGAGTCATCTGTGCAAGCAAAATGGCCGCTTGAAACTCAGTCAGTCGATAGTTACTTCCCAATACTGGGTGTTCGTACTTTTTTCCACCACGGGTGCGACCAACATTTGCAACGGACCAGATGAGATCTGCCAACGATTCATCGTTACTGATGACCACGCCGCCTTCACCACTATTAAGATTCTTGCTGGCTTGAAAACTAAAAGTCCCACAATCTCCCAGTGCTCCAACGGGTTTTCCGTTCCATTCTGCGCAGACTGCTTGGGCAGCATCTTCAATTACTGCAAGATTGTGCGTACGCGCGATGTCGAGGATTGCATCCATGTCGGCGGGACATCCAGCAATATGCACAGGGATGATGGCGCGTGTGCGACTAGTAACTGCTGCTTCCACTTGCTTCGGATCTATGTTTAGATTGCTGGGATCAATATCGACAAAAATGGGGGTAGCAGACACGGCGAGGACAGATGCCGCTGTCGCGACAAATGTGTATGCAGGGACAATGACTTCATCTCCACAACCGATGCTGAGGGCTTTCAGTGCCACTTCGATGGCTGCGGAGCCATTGGTTACAGCAGTAGCGAAATTCGAATGGTGTAGGTTTGAAAATTTTCCTTCGAATTCTCTTACTTTTGTTCCGTCGACATACCACCACTTACCACTGTGAAGTACTTCTAGTATGCTCTGTTCTTCAAGATGGTCGTAAATAGGCCAGTTCGGCCAACCAGTAGTATGAACGGGTGTTCCGCCCTGTATAGCGAGTTTACTATTCATAATTCGGTAGTATAAAAAGTGTGCAGCCTGGCACTATCTTGTCTTTCCGCGTGCAAATTGTAATGAGTTTGCAATTTGTATGACCTACTTCGGAAGATAATTACGAACAGAATGCGCGTGACAGATTGCAATAGCAACCGCGTCTGCCGCATCATCAGGTTTTGGGATTTCTGGCAGATTGAGCAACTTCTGAACCATAAATTGAATTTGCTTCTTCTCGGCTCCGCCATATCCGACTACAGCTTGTTTTACTTGCATGGGGGTGTACTCAACCCAAGGCACTCCACGCTGTGCCGCACAAAGAAGAACCACTCCGATAGTTCTTCCAACTCCAAAAGCTGTTGTCTCGTTCTTTGAGAAAAATAGACGCTCTGTTGCCAACTCGTCCGGCTTATGCAGGTCGAACAGCCTGTTTAACTCATTATAGATTTTCGATAAGCGGGCTGGAGGTTCCTCTTTTGCGCTTGTTAGAATGACACCA
>CAISOI010000213.1 GCA_903886985.1 uncultured Chthonomonas sp. | reverse complement strand
TATCGCCCGTTATGATAGACGTTCAGTTCATATATCGACCAGTGATAAGTCGCGTTAGTTCCTGTCTGTGTTATCCGAATCCATCTAGCGGTATGTCGAGCAAACTTAATTTCCGTTATGCCGAGCTTTCCGCGACCGGTTGCGATAGGCTCGCTCCACTTCTCCCCATCGTTAGAGATCGTCACTGCATACTCCTCCGGCGAGTCCCAAAGCGCCCAAGTGTTGTCCAGAACAATCTTATTGAACGACTGTATACGCTTCATGTCCACCTGAAACCATTGCCCGGGGTACTGGGTGTGGGTCATATCTCGCCATCCCGTCCAAGAGTCGCCATCAATAGCATTGGCGGCTGGTATCTCAATCGGAATCTTGTCCCCACTGAAAAGAAATGATCCGTCTGGAGTTGATGACGATGCCGTCCACCCATGATTGTCAAGTGCCTTCTCAGGGCGTGGGATTGTTCCAACGGGTTTCGGACTGTCGAGCGAGAGATTGCCCCGACCCAGAAATTGCCACGATCCTGGCCTAGCCCGGAACTTCACATATCCATCTTCGTCTCCAACCCATGATAAGCCCTCAACTCCACCGTGATACGATCCGTTCCAAATGACCTTGCCGTTCACCTCTATCGACGAGAGTTTCGAAAAAGAAGCACGCGGAATTCCAATAATTGGTGTTGCTCCCTCAGGCGACTCAACATTGAGACTGTACTCAGTAGCTGTCTTTCTGATCTCCGTCCGGACCATTCCTTTTATCGTGGGAACTTCGGTCTTGATCGAGCTTAGGAATGCTTCCTTGGGCAGAACCTCGAATACTGTCCATCCGGGTTCAACAGGGCGCACTCCCGTTATATCCTGCGACAGCACCAGAGCCGGAGGATTCCAGCCGTGATTCAGGGATGAGGCGTCGTCGTATGCATCAATTCGGGACGCCCACCAACGGTCGTAGTGTTCCCAAAGTGTGGTGAAGGTGCAGGGAATCATCGTACGATAACGATCTGCCATACGCAAGAGAGCTTTGTCCTGCATGCCCATTTTACACAACGCCTCGAAAACCCACCGGTCAAAAAAGCAGCTTGCATATGTGGTTTTCGAAATCACATTAGAATAGATCGCCCCCCACTTTGAGGAATCGGCTAATCCGGCATTCACCGCCATCGAATTGGCACGGTCGTCCGGCGAATCGACGTCCTTTGATTGGTAATAGCCACCCTTCCAGAATCGGGCATCAAAAGTACTTCGAATCGTTTCGCGGCGAGCATCTATAACAGGTACATCCGCCTCGTGACCCGTCACGAGAGCCATTTTTCTCAGTGTGCCCAGATCGATATACATGAAACAGGTCTCGATGACGCTGGTATCCTTTTTGTCCTTACCCCAATCGTACCAAGTGCCTCGGTTTCCAGATTTATAAGTTTCCAAGAGGAACTTTTTTGTTTGATCGTAAACGGCGGCGATCGATGTGAGGTCACCTGTGTGAAGGTAGTAGAACCATAGTCCATATTCACCAAGGAATTCTAAATGTTGACCGGGATAAAAGCGAGGCTCAAGCTTCCGCAGGACGAGCTCTTTTGCCAGTCGATGGGCGTTTGTATCGAAGACATAGAAACACTGGTTCAATTCCGGCGTTCCGTCTCCCCAGAAACCCACTCTTTCACGATCTGGACAGTCATAGAAATGGTCTCGCATACAGATATAGGCCGTTCGCGCTGCTTTCTTCCAAAGGATGTTGAAGTCCTCATCGTTGCATTGGAACGAACCAGCAAAATTGGTGTTGTAACCTGTCTCTCGATATTTGACCGCCTTAACACGGACGCCGGGCGGAATTGTGTAGACAGCGCCTTCTCCACTTAGCCAATTTTTTGCCTCAAAAACTTGCTTTCCCGCTTGAGTTGTGTGCGACTCTGTCTTCGTAAGGTAGAGCACCAGTGGGTTGGTGGAATTGAAGGTCAGAATCTTTCCGGCTGGACTTTCAAATTCGACCCATTGCTGGAACTGGCAGTTATAGGGCATTCCACAGACCAACTTCCAAGCCTTGTCTTCTTGGTGAGGCAGTTTATGGGAGACGCGGATGTAAGATTTAAGACCGTAGTCCTTCAACATGGATTGTTCGGTATTTGCTATTGCAGGGGATGCACCGCAGATGACGGTAAGAGCCACCGCTGCGAGGGACCGTACCAACAATTCTCTTGATAGAAGTTTCATCCAATTCTCCATTTTGATCCAGCATGATCTTCTGGCAAACAACACCCAACTAATAAATAATTGCTTTTCAGCGCGTCAAACCATTACAAAAATGATTTTTAGTTGCTCCTGGCAGTGCAGAAATCGTAGGCAACAAGATGACCATTTCCGTCAGTGCTGGGTTCTCTTATACGTCAACGAATTTCTTCTTCGAACTAGCATTCATGTAGTTCTTAAAACATGTATCCATTGCTTTTTGAAGTGTGGCAGTGCAGCACTATACCATCGTTTGATATAAGGATCTGTAAGGTGTTTAGAGTGGCTATCGACATATTGAATGAACCAAGAGGTTAAACCATCCCAGTCAGAAAGGTTACCTGGTTCTTTGAGGTCCCACCCGATTTCCTCAAGGAGCCAATTTGATTTGATACTGTTTCTGAGTTGGGAAGTCGATACCCAGTTATCAAAGGTTTCGGTGCCACCGCGGGCCACGGGAACAACATGGTCAATTGTTGGCAATAACTCCCAAAAAGCCATGTGAGTTTCACTCATTTTCCAATTGGTATGGAAGGGAAACTCAGAAGGAAGCAGTCTGTGAATTAGTCTTAAACTTCCCGGGAAAACGAGATGACTACCGGAGTATCGATCAATAAATCCATCTCGTAGAAACACATCCATGGACTCTCCTGCGGAGAGAGTTTTCCGTTTTACACGCTCTACTAATATGAATGGGTATTCCGACTTCAATATGCCTTTAGCTTCTTCGTGCTTGTCTTCAAGCAGAAGCTCACATATGGTCTTAATGCTTTGGGTGGTAGGTATCACAGGTCCTATAAATTCCTCTCCGAAAACAAAATAGTACTGACACTGCTTCATTCAGCAAAGAACAGTTCACAAGGTCTAATGGTTAAATCACAATGAATTCAATATTGCCAATGAGATGTCTACTGCTGCGCCTGCTCATATCTTGTCTTTCCCAACCCAGTGTCGTAATCTTTGAGTTATTTATTCTCAAGGTAGCTTTTGCCCAGCAGCTCTCCTAGTTTAACAATCCCCTCCGTCGTGATGACCAGATTCTCACGCTGTTCAGGAAGATTGAATGCCTTGATATGAATAAGGTTTGGATCCGTGGTAGCGAGAGCGGCGATGTTCGCAGTTACGTCAATCCCATTGAGTCCTTTTTCGTCTGTGGGCGGCTGTTGGCTGACATACCATTTCAGGGAAGGTATCGCAAGATCCTCACGACTCTTTGCGACCGTTGATTGCAGCCATTTGGCGGCCTCTCGTCG
>CAISOI010000212.1 GCA_903886985.1 uncultured Chthonomonas sp. | reverse complement strand
CAAGTTGAGATAGTGCTGTCGCCATTTGAGTCGTTGTAATTTGGCTGCCTGAATTGCAGTCAAAAGAAACCGACCGAGAATTCTTGGCTCCCCGAGCTGTTTTGCCTGTTTGCGCAGAGGCAATTGAACTTTTCAGGTTTTTGACACTTCGATTGGATGTTACGGATAGCGCTGCACTGCCATGATCCCAAACCACCACTGCAAGATGATCCGCGGGATATGTGGCAGCGCCCCATTGAACAAAGTCTCGGAGAACCCGATAATCGCCCATGTCAGATGTTCCTGCGGGATCCGTTGCAGAAACCACATTGGTGGCCGGGTCTGGCAATCTATCTGGATCCAAGGATGTAGTGTTTCCATTCTTGATGGCTTGAACATCGGCATTTGAATGAGGTTTGATAAGGTAGCGACGCGTCCCGACAAAAGATGGGATGTCACCGGGTGATGGTTGAATACCCGCGGCGTTGAAATAGGGGTTGCTCGAAGACTGTTTCCACGGCACTACAATGTTCACATTGCTATCGGAACCCACCGATGCCATCTGCCCGACGTTCCACCAACTGTCATCTTGTAGGTTGCTGGCTGCATTGACGTAAATTAATACTGTCCAGCGTGCTCGACCAGATGCGTGTGGATTTGCAGAACATGCTGTAGTCACAGCCTGACGGGAAGTGTTATTGAACGGATTTAGACCTGGAGTGATCAATGCTGCAACACCAGTTCCACCACCTCCGCCACCACCACAACTGCACAACATCGAAACTGCCACACAGCCGCTTAACGCAGCAACTGTTCTAGCAAATTTTGCCCGTACCTCGGACACAAATATCGACAAATTCAAAAGTTTTTCCTCTCAATCGGAAAGCCAGACGATCTGATAGACACGGGGAATGGCTATTTACACATTTACGGCAGTCACCTTGTCTATTGTTACGAACTCATCAGTTATGACTATATTGTAATTCTGTTAGTAACAATAGACTCAACGACTTAGTTAGAACAAAGTTACTTTCCAACAGAAGAAACGGGCCTAATCTCAATGCCATTTATTCCCTTCAACTGCTTATCCACTTTAGATGCAGCTGTTACCAAAACCAATGACAATCCCTTGGGATCGAAGTATTTCTTTGCAATTCGGTTTACATCAGAGAGAGCGACCGACCGAACTTTGCTCAAATAGGTCTGCAAGTAATCATCCGGTAAATTGTTAAAAGCCATGTCTCCAAGTTGACTAGCAAGTGCTTCGGGAGTCTGGACCTTAATTGCGAAGAGCCCCGCCATGAAACCTCGGACTTTCGTCAGTTCCTTCTCGGTAAAACCCGTGGTGGCAGTTTTGGCAAGTACACTGTTCGTGGCATCGATGATTGTTCTCGTAGATTCGATTTTGGTGAACGTGTTTACTTCGAACGCACCACCCTTTAGATTCTTCTCAAATCCACTGGAGATGTTATATGTCAGCGACCGGTTTACGCGAATTTCATCGGTCAGACGGGAAGTAAAACCGCCACCGAGGATGGAACTAGCTACCTCTGCCGCAAAGAAATCACGGCTGTTCCGCGGAAAACCTGTTCGAAATAGTCGAACCTGAGTTTGCGTTGCGTCGGCTTTGTCGATAAGTATCAACCTCTTTGGACTGGATGGCACTGCTGGAACTTTTGGTAAAACAACACCGGATTTTGGCCAGTCACCAAACCTTGCTTTCAACTTTGCCGCCATCTTATTCAAATTAAAATCACCAACGGCGACGATAATCATGTGGTCGGGCGCTACATTTCTCTTGTACGCATTTACGATATCGTCTCGGGTGATGCCTTTAAGACGTTCGATTGTCATCTGTTCGCCATAGGGGTGATCGGCATACACGGTGGAATGCAGAACAAGGCCTGCAACTGCTTCCAGGTTTTCACGGATGCTCTCGAGCCCGTTCAGCCCAAGTTGTCTTTCACGCTCCAACTCTTCTTCCGGGAACGATGGATTGCGAATTACATCCGCAAACAGTTCAAGTCCTGTATCTGTATCACGGGACAGCAGATTTAGGGAGACCGTTACTTTGTCTTCGCCGGCACCACCACCCAGCGCGGCTCCCAGAAAGTCGATCTCTTCCGCAAGCTTTTGTGCGTTGCGATTTTGGGTACCTTTTCGAATCAGGCTTGCCATAAGAGATGTTGCTCCCGATTTCGCCGGAGCGTCCGTTGAGTCGCCGCCAGGGAAAACAGCGTTCACAACTAAAGTCGGAACTCGGTGGTTCTCCATCAGTACAAGTCGAATTCCGTTGGGTAATGTCATTCGGGTTGCCGGCGGCAGCTTTATATCCTGGGCGCATACGCCCACGGATGTAGCGGTTATAACAATCGCGGCCATTGCAGAACCAGTGATTGATTTCAACGAAGCGATTAATTGCGTTTTCATTATTTGTTGCCTGCTTTCAGCGCTTGCGACGCAGGTACTTCAGATTCTGGAATAAGTGTAATCACCGTGCGGTTTTTGCTGTTGAAGTACTTATTGGCGACGCGTTTGACATCGGCGACGGTGACTTTGTCGTGCTTAGGCAAATAACCATAGAGCTTCTTCCAATCTCCATAATTGGCTTGGTATTCGGAAATCTGCTGTGACCTGCCGATGTTCGTTTTGAAATTGTTGAT
>CAISOI010000211.1 GCA_903886985.1 uncultured Chthonomonas sp. | reverse complement strand
CTGCTCATACCCAACCGCTTCTCCCATGTCATTTTGATAAAGTGCAACAGAACTCGTCCCACCAATCGAACCCATTGAGGTTGGGGTGCTGTTTTGGTCCGCCCAATATACCGCACGGTCATCGACGACGCCCACAATACGACCTGCGTCGTTGATATTGTAAGCGGTTGATGATGAGTTTGACGATGCCAAGTCGAGTGTTAATCCGGATGTCCACAACGTAGCATGTACTGCACCGGATGCGGTATTAGACCAACCCACAAAGACACCAGGCGAATTGGCACTTCGCATTTCACCTTCAAAGCCGCCAAGAGTTAGAAATGATTTTGCCGATCCAAGTGCATTTCCCCCAAAAAATCTCGTGGGTATCCTTGGCCCGGTCAAGCTCGTCTGTACTTTTCCAACTGCGTAGACGCTCTTCTTGTCAACCCCAAAAATCGCAGTGCTCGTATATGATCCACCCCCATAAAAACTAAAACTACCTGAATTTTCGGCTCGTAATTCAAATAGATTCTCATTAGGATAAATATCCGAAAATCCATAAGCAAATAAATTGTTATCGATGCAAGTAAATCGGATTGCATCTGCATTCTGTGCCGCGGTTTTAACATTAGTAAAACCCTTGATAAAAAATGCGCTCCATTTAGAGTTAGATTCTTGTGCTTCACCAACTGCAATTGAACTATCGTTTATTGCATTAACCTCACTTACAGCGCCGCCGTAGCTCGGCACTTCACGGAGTTCGTAGATATTTTGACCATTTCCAACACAGGGAACTATCACGATCGCCAAGACATATAATATATATCGTAATTTAATAAAAAAACGAAATTTTCTCATGACAAACCTCCAGAATCCGCTAGAGAAGTAAGGGGCATCAATTTAGTTATGCCCAGTCTGCCATTTGCATCCAAATAGCGTTAATATTATCGTAGTTAAATTCGGCTGAGACCTGTTTGCCCATAGTGGGTGACGGATTATTAGACGTGTGACCCTGAAATTGATAGACCGAGTCCATGGTAATAACCAGCGGTGTACTATCCGTCCTTGTATTCTTAACAGTAAGAATGAAACTAAATGGTCCTTTTTCTATAGAACCATTTAGCCCGAAATAGGGCGGTGAAATTGAGCCATAAATATATGGGACAAGTACCCGCGTTATTAGAAAGTCTTGAATATTGGGAATAAAAGGTGCCCCACTGTAGGCGAGAACTGCCTCTTGCAGACTTCTTCTCCCAAGGCTCCAGGACCCAACCTGTACCCACCCAATGACAGAACTCTGAAGATCGAGTGTGAAAAGTGCGCTGGTACGATTTGTACCCGGTGAACTGGTAGATACTGGAGGTGGACTGACGTACCCGTGATGCAGAAAATAGTTATTAAGCGCGACTCTAATTTCTCCAGCCGAACCGTTGATGATTGTCAAAATCATCTCTTTGCCGTCAGCATAGCCTCCAGCGATGGGATTGCCGATATACGAAATATCACTTGTGTCGGTCACCGTAACATGGTGCGTCTTGTATTGCGACACATCAGGGATATAAGTATCCACGCTCGTAGTCGGAGGAGGGATGGATGCTAAAACTGTATGCTCAGGATAAGGATATTTAAATCCGTCATCCCATAGCTCTAGCCGCACTATGTTTTGCAGAAAGTCCGGCGTGAATTTAATGAGGTAAGGATTAGCAGCATGATCCCAAATAGCCCAGACTGTATTTCGGACGTGGGAAAAGTATACATTAGTCCCGGCCATGTCGAACATTTTAATCGCAAAATTTTTGCCAGTCTGTTTGACCAAAAGATTGTCACACACGAACTGTGTGATTGATCCGTGTGAGTCGAGGAAGATGCCAGTGTTTGCTTCGAAAGAGCTGTTGACAATTCGACAGTTGTTCATCGCTAGGCCATCCATACCTTCGACAATGAGATGTTTGTTCGAATTGTTTTCAAAATTAACATTGTCTAACCGACCAAGGACAGAAACTGCGCCAGGAGTATCTCCCGAATCGACAAATATGTACAGCCCGACGTTGGTATTTTCGGCGAATGCAGTTGCTCGAAGCGAGAAGTTTTGTCCGCGGTATCGCATTCCGCCTGACGGAATCGGCCGAGAAGGTATTGATGGTGGAAATGTGAAATATGAATAGGAACCAAAGGTTAACGTTGTCGTAAAAGTAATTACAGACCCCGATAAACTTGCCACAACCGCGCGTTCAGTTCCGTAAGGGCCGACCAGGGTGCAATACGTACCACCTGTGATACCGGGGGGAGGTGACGGAGCAGTAGTTTGGACAGTGGTTCCAGTTTGAAAAGCACTATCGAGTTTCGCACTGTAGATATTTCCGTTGGCACCGCACTGACTGATAAAGCAGTTGTCCATTACTAAAAACGAGATTTCGTTGTGCGCGCCTTGGCTGTCTATATTGACACCCCAAGTCTGGCACCCAAAGAATCTGCACAGTCTTAAGTGAATTTGGTTGGATCCATCTACATCCCCGTTCTGACACAAAACCTTCAATCCGGTGCCATTAAATCCAAAGACGAATACGTCTTCGAGCAAAACATTGTAAGCATGGCGAATTGAAATTGCTGTAACTCCAGCCACTGAATTCGATGCTTGCGTGATTTGCATTCCTTCAATACGGACAGTATGGAGAAATCTCGCTTGATCTGGAGTTCCAGTGTTCAAATTGATGTCTAATAATGTGGTTCCCGCGGTCGTGGGGGCGTATACAATCTTTGTTGACATGCTCCCGTCGCCAAACATCTGTAGACCGGGAGTGAATTGTGTTGCACTGTCGATTGATGGATAGTAGGTTAGGCTGGTGACAATTTTATATGCGACGGGTGGTTTAGGCACATAGATTCTCGCCCCGTAAAATGGAT
>CAISOI010000210.1 GCA_903886985.1 uncultured Chthonomonas sp. | reverse complement strand
TTAATCGAATAGTCTTTTATTCTGCTGCTCTATTGGCCATAACCGCCATGACTCCCGCATTTACTGCTGCTCAAGGTGGTGATACGGTGCCCTTGCCGGCAGTTTTGCCGAAGGCGGCATTTGCAGGAACTCCATTGAACTCACCTGTCTCCCCGAACGTGGAGAAGCCGTTGGGTCGTCCACGGCCGGTACCGATGGTTCCAAAAGGTACTGTTAACTTAGCGCTCCACAAAAAGGTGACCTCCAGCAAAGCACCATTTGATGGTACGTTGGATCTCGTAACTGATGGAGTTAAAGACGCAAAGGCGGGTACTGCGGTCGAACTTAAACCACGTGTTCAGTGGATTCAGATTGATTTGGCATCTTCCAGCACTCTGTCTTATGTACTGTGCTGGCATTTCCATGAACAACCAGTCGTTTTCCACGGCGTAGTAGTCCAATTGTCTGACGATCCCAATTTTATTGATGGAGTAAAGACAATCTATAACAACGACGTCGAAAATGCATGTGGTCTAGGCATCGGCAAAGACCGTGAGTATTTCGAAACCAGTGAAGGACGTCTCATTGATGCCAAGGGTTTGAAGGCAAGATACGTACGTCTGTACAGCAATGGCAGCACTTACACAGATCCCCTTAATCGATATACTGAAGTGGAAGTCTATGGCCTACCGGCTAAATGAGTCCTAAGCTGCCCCACAACGTAATTGCTATCGCCGCCATCCTTATGATGACGGCGATAGCTTTGTGTTTTCGAATTCCGAATCTAAGTAATCGTCCGTTCCATGGTGATGAAGCGGTCCATGCTTTCAAATTCAGAGAACTTTGGGAGCATGGTGTTTACCACTATGATCCCAATGAGTTTCATGGTCCCACAATTTACTATGCCGCACTGCCTGTAGTTGCCGTTAGCGGTTACCGCAGTTTTCCAGAGACGACGGAGAGAGATTTTCGACTCCCAGTAGCGCTGATTGGCGCCCTAATGGTGCCGATGCTTCTGCTGTTGCGCCGGTTCTTTTCAATTTCTGCATTATGTTGGTCTGCTTTGTTATTGGCTATCTCTCCCGCATTTGTCTTCTATTCGCGGTATTTTATCCAAGAGGTCCCCCTGGCCTGTTTCACATTGGGATTCATAGCAATGGTCTGGCGATTTCATCAGAAACCAGATAAGACTTCGGCGATCTGGTCAGGACTGTTTGCCGGTCTAATGTTAGCAAGCAAAGAGACCGCCCCATTAACATTTGTTGCGGTAGGACTGGGTTTGTTGGCAGTGAGGGGAACCAGACCACAATCTGATGAAGAGGGGCTGACAACTTCGCAAGGAAACGATTTAGAGCTTCTTGGACTAGTTATTGCCCTCACCACAGCGTTCGTGTTTCTTTCAGGATTCTTTACCGACTTGTCGGGACCTCTCGGATATTTTAAGTCATATACTCCCTGGCTCAAGCGGGCAGGGGGAACCGACATTCACAAGCACTCGTTCCTCTATTACTTCCAGACAATTGGTTGGTGGCATGCGGACAAAGGACCGATTTGGTCAGAGGCGCTGATATTGGTTATGGCGGCTTTTGGCGCGGTTAAATCCTTTCGAGACCGCCAAAATGTCTTTGGGAAGTTCATCACGGTGTTCTCGTTATCGCTCTGCCTGATATACAGCTTTATTCCTTACAAAACACCCTGGTGTGTTTTGAGCTTTTTGGTTGGCTTCATCGTTCTTGCAGGTCTTGGAGGAGACTATTTATTGAGTTTGCTAAAACCAAAGTGGGCAAAATCAGTGCTCTGTTTGGTTCTCATCGGATTTGCGGTGCAACTCGGATTTCAATCCTACCGCGCAAGCTTCGTGCTTCCGGCGGACCCGGCAAATCCTTATGTTTACGCTCAGCCAGTGAATGACATATTGAAGATCAAAGAGAGAATGGACTCTCTCTCGCTAATTCATCCTCAACATGAGAAAATGATCATAAAAGTAGTCTGGAACGACAACTATTACTGGCCCTTGCCGTGGTATCTCCGGAAGTTCAACAACATCGGTTACTACAATGCAATACCTGCGGACGCCGATGCAGCGGTTGTTTTGACAGTTCAAGAATTTGATGAGGCACTCACGAAGAAGCTAGATCCAACGCACATCATGACAGGATTTGTCGGTTTACGTCCCGGGGTATTCGTCGAAACATTTGTACGAATGGATTTGTGGGAACTCTATATTAAAGAGAAGAAGCGTAAGGAAGCCGCACAGCAGGTTGATGATCCTCGTTACCAATAAAAATCAGGTGAACATGCAATGAAAATGATAAGAGCAATCAGTTC
>CAISOI010000209.1 GCA_903886985.1 uncultured Chthonomonas sp. | reverse complement strand
CTGGGAGCCGTTTCGAAAGGGCTCAATCGGAAAATCACATATTCCGATACCCACTTGTCCCTCCTCAATCTGGAGGGTATGAGCAGATATCACGAAGCTAGATTACAGGAGGAGGGTATCGAGAATATTCAAAACTTGGTCAGTTTTGATCTGGTCCGCCTATTGCTGCAGACGCGATTTCCAACGGCCCTGGTAATAGATTGGATGGACCAAGCACTGTTATTGTTGTATCTTGGACCATCGCCGGAAGCAAAACCCACCTTAATAAATACCGACGAGACACATCTGTTTGCCGCCTCTCACATGCGCTTGCGCCAGTACGGAATTCGTACTGCAACCGATCTGATCTATGCTGAGGAGGCGGCTCACAACTCTACTACGCCGGGTGACCTTGAGGATTTCCACGCCATGTTAGACGAGAAGAAGACCAAACTGCACAGGTTGTGTATGATTGTTGGCTCGCTCAAATCCCATAGCAGTATGCCGCTTCTTTTGCACTGGCGCAAACTGGATAGTAAGTGTACGTCAAGGCCTCCTACTCCGAAGGACACGTTAACGGAATAGAGGGATATCTAATGAGAGCCTGACAAAATTTCTAACTGTGCTGCCTGCTTAAGACCCACTTCCATTACGCGGAAATCATCCCATTTTTCGAGATAACAATAACTTGGATGGTGGGATTGTTTGTAAGGATCATTAGATCGTGTGTTGTAACAACAGATTAGCGCCCAGCGAGGATTAGGACTTTTGTTTTGATCGGACCTGTGAAGCAGGTTCGAATGAAAGAAAACAGCATCTCCAGCACCCATCTCACAGTAGACGAGTTCCATTCGCTCGAGAGCGACATTCACTCGCTCCATGTCTGCACCTGTCTGATCCGCAACCTTACCGTGGTCTATTCGCCCAAGTATATGTGAACCTTTGATGACTTGGAGACAGCCGTTTTCTCGGTTAGCGGGATCGACTGCGATCATGCAGCTTGCCATATCGGGTGTCAGGCAACCATTTTTGTACCAATAACCATAATCTTGATGCCATTCCCACGCCCCACCAACAAACGGAGCTTTCATGTTCATCTTATGGTGATAGTGATAAACTTCGTCGCCGAGAAGCATTTCCATAGTGTCAACCATTCGACGAGATCGAACAATGGCGCTATAGATATCATCCCCAAGATCATTTGATATCGATAACGTGGTGACGCCACCACTTAAGTCTCGCCGTTTGGCAATGTGGGAGTTCAGCTCTTCATCTGCCTTGCCGATAGTACCAAGAAGAGCGACCTCTTCTGAGGTAAAGAGATCGCGGACTACCAGGTATCCATCTTTATGGAACTGAGCTATTTGAGTTTCAGTCGGAGTAAAAACTGACATTGGATTTCCGTTTCAGATTGCGGAAACGAATCTAAAATCCGTCAGGCCATACAGTTTGATAAAAGACTTGACCATCTGCGCGTTCAATTTTCCAAACGCCCCAGTGCTCTTTTTCCGATGCGGAACTATCTTCAGTTCGCGCAATGGATTTTGATTTCGCAAGTGCACGACTTCGATTGTCTTCATTCCAAATAGTCTTTTGCATATGGTCCGGAGTCGCTTCTTCTGGAGCAACCGTAAATCGAACGATCAACCACTTTGGCCAATCCACATCCGCTGACAAATAGACCGTTTGGCATCCCGGTAAACTTTCACGCAGCCAAATTGTCTGTTCTTTTACACCTGCCATTAATACATCCTCACAATCGATTGGTAAACTTAGTTTAACACAGTAAATTTTGGATCAAAACTATATCAAGGTCATCTTGACACTTTAAACATTTCGCGTTCACACCGTATTGGTGGGCTCGCTGTCACAGTTTACTTCGTCAAGCTCCTGTTAAATAATACAGAAAGTTGCCTGATTCATCACGCCATACTTAGTTGTACCTGCTATGTGCAAGTCTCACGCTCAAAACTGACAAAATAACTCTGAATCCGCAGGAACTCAATTGTTATTCAGGGAACTCACTTACGGAGGATTGAACTTATGCGTCTCTTTGCCATATACACATTCGTTTTACTATCAACTAGGTTTTGTCAGGCAGAAGTTCGAATTACAACTTTAGATTACCATGGGTGGCGGGAATGTACTCGGCTCGAAAACGGTATAGTTGAATTGATTGTTGCCCCGAAGATTGGACGGATCATTCGCTATAGCTATGTTGGCGGACAGAACGTGCTGTGGGAAAACTCGGAGTTATTGGGCAAAACCGTTGCATCGGCTCCCGATCGCAAAGAGTGGGCGAATTTCGGCGGTGACAAAGTGTGGAACGCACCGCAAGACCGATGGAACTGGCCTCCTGACCCGGAACTGGACCCGGGAACGCAGACCATAACCGTGCTGAGCGACCAGAGCATATTGATGGTTGGAAAAGGCAGTTCGAAAACCGGAATAGCAATTCGTCGCCATGTCAAAATGTCTGCGGACTCAACAGAAGTAGTCGTAACCAACACAATTGTGAATACGAGCACCTCCAACCAGAACTGGAGCGTGTGGGAAATAGCCCAAGTTGACGATCCTGAAACAGCATCAATTCCACGTTCGCTGAAGGGTGATCCCTTCGTTGTGTTGATGGACAATAAAGCCCCAGCCCGCACCGTCACTCTAGTCAGTGGACAAGTTGTTGTTCGGAGAGATTCAAAGAAAAATGGCAAAGTGGGCACATCAAACCCACTTGGAATGGCAAGATCGATGAAAAACGGGGTCACCTTCGAGATGCGGTTGATAGATCAGCCGGGCACCTATCCAGATAAGGAGTGCCGTCAACAGATTTACTGGAATGATGACGGTGCAAAGTATGTTGAACTGGAGCTTTTGGGGCCGATCAAAGTCCTACGACCAGATGCGGCAGCCAACACAGTGGTGAAGTGGTCCCTCAGCAAATAGCGAACGCATAGTGCCGCAATTCTGGAACTTTCCGTATGGCGGTCAATGGCCCGCTCACAGTATACTAAAAGCTAATATTGCCTGCGATGAGATAGCATTCTTACAATTTTCTGTGCCGGTTGAGGAGTTTAAATGAAAGTTAAAATCAATCCTAAAGTGGCGGTCATTGCCGGTCCAGCCCTGCTGGTTTTAGGTTATAGTGGGGCCAGGTTGTTTGCACGCCCTACAGCTGACGGAACCACCAAGGCAGTTATCGGCAAGCAAACCGACGGTACTTACCTTGTTCCAACCGGCCAGACGATTCGTCCTGTGGGTGACAATTTCACTTTTAATAGCCGTCCCGTGGATATGGCGCTTAGTCCTGACGGTGCCACACTGGCATTAATGCTCCCATCATCCATCAAGTTCTTTGATGTCGCTGCAAACAAGTTCCGCGAGAACTCTATCAATAGTCCCCATACTTTTGGCGGTATTTGTTGGTCCTCCGACGGCAAAACGCTTTACTCAACCGGGCGCACTCGCTCCGCAGACGGAACCGGCCAAGCGGGATGCGTCTATATAATGCACTTTGGGGATGACCATCAATTAACTCAGGGTAAACCGATCCAATTCGTTTATGACTCTGGGATTGAACCTAACAAAGCGTCGAAAGAGTCCGTTCCAAGCGGTCTTGCGCTCTCGCCAGATGGAACAAAGATTTACGTTACTCTCTTCAACAATGGCACTTTGGCGGTCGTCGATCTGAAGAGTTACGATCCGGAATCCGGCACAGCCGATATCATAGAAATCCCAGTGGGGAGCTCGCCCGAGAAGGTACTTATTAGTGCTGCCGGAGACAGGCTGTATGTAGCCAACCGTGGAGGAAAACGTCCGGAAGCAGGAGATACAACTGACACGGCTGACCCAGTAGTTGTGGACCCGGACACCTACAAAGCCTCTACTGGCACCATTTCCGTCATTCAGACCAACAAAATCGCGACGGATGGCGATAGTGCCGTCATTAAAACCATCGTTACAGGGTTGCAGCCTGCCGATCTGGCAATTTCACCCAACGGTAAGTTTCTCTATTCAGCAAATGCTAACAGCGACACCGTTTCAGTAATTGATATTTCGAGCTCTACGGTTGTCGAGACGATCCCCACCAGCCCTGCCCCAGGAAGACTTGCAGCAAGCTGCCCCAATGGATTGACAACTTCCCCGGATGGAAAGTCGCTTTATGTAACTCTTGGTGGCGACAATGCGGTCGAAGTTATCACGCTCAGTATAGTTGCCGGTGGAAACGAAGTTAGCACGAAGATTGCCGGATTGATTCCGACTGCATGGTTCCCTCTTAGGATCGTGCGTGATCCAGCAGGGAGAAGACTGTTTATCGCAAACAGCAAAGGTATCGGGTCACTAGGTGATCAGGTGAAGAAACCAAAAAATGAAAACGCCGCCACACCGGAAGCTGGGCCGGGCGGTGTTATCACGGGCGATGTCCTGGGACACAGTGTCTATTCCGTCATGGGCAGTCTCTCCGTGGTTCAGACACCCGATTCCAAAACGCTTGCGAAGTGGACATCGCAGGTCGAACGGACGAACCATTTTGACCGCATGGCGCGGGTACTTCATGATCGACCGGATCCTTTCTGGTCTCGTTTCAAACATGTCATTCTCGTAATCAAAGAGAACCGAACATACGATCAGATTTTAGGTGATATTAAACTACCCCCGGGACACATTGGAGGCGAACCCAACCTTGTTATGTTCGGTGAAAATGTTACGCCGAACCAACACGCCATCGCTCACGAATTTGGCATTTTCGACAACATTTATTGCAGCGGTGCCATCAGCGCAGATGGCCACCACTGGCTAAATGAAGCCTTTGCAAGCGACTATTCAGAGAGGGCTATGAACAACTACCCTCGATCCTATCCATGCTGTGGGACAGACCCACTGGTATATGCGGGGAACAAGTTCATCTGGCAGGCAGCTATCGATGCCAAACGGACTTTCCGAAATTACGGGGAGTTTGGTCCGTTGCCATCCATGCAAAAGTACTCCGAAAAGAAATTCGACAGTGGTCTGCCGCCCATAACCGCCGAGCGAAACCGTGATGTTTCCCACGCGGAAGTGATTATCGCTGACATAAAAGCGGGTGAAGCTGGAGATGCCAAGAGAGGTTTACCGGATCTTACTTTCACATGGTTTGGGAACAACCACACTGCCGGAACACGTCCAGGAGCCTACACCCCGGAAGTTTGTGTTGCGGACAATGACCTTGGGCTAGGGAAGTTGGTGGATACCATCACCCATAGCAAAAAATACTGGCAGGACGAACCAACCGCTATTTTCGTCATTGAGGACGATGCCCAAGGTGGATTGGACCATATAGAAGGGCACCGCACGACAGGCTTTATCATTAGCCCTTTCAACAAGAGAGGGCAGATTGTCAGCACCAATTACAATCAGCTCAATATTCTGCGAACGATGGAATTGATACTTGGACTGCAACCGCTAAACCAATTTGATGCCGCTGCAATCCCGATGCGCGAATGTTTTCAAGACAAGGCTGATTACAAACCGTTCACATTCATCCCTGCTCGGTTTGCTCTTAACTTAAAGAACCCGTCTATCCGGAGAACTTCTCAGGCGGAGCGTCATTGGGCACTCGAATCGATGAAATTGGACTTCTCCGAACCCGATAAAGCTGATCCAGAAAAACTTACAGAGATCCTATGGCACCACACACATGGGAATGCTGCGTATCCGCCTGCAAGCGCCGCTGTTTGGTAATCAGGAAAAAAAGAGCTTGTCAACAAAATTGCCTGCCCAATCATAAAATGGGCAGGCAATTTTGATTTGTTCGTGTCAGCACTATTTTGTAATTGTGATCCTGTCCAGTTCTTTTCCATCCTTGGAGATCTGACGTAATTGTAGATAGCCTCCATCTAAGTCAATGACTGTGAACGAGTGCGTGTCGGCAATGTAGTTCGCCGTAAACGGCTGCCAAGCATCAGGTTGCGTTGTCAGTTCTGAGTTGTAGAGTTCTGCACCACCTGCCCCGCTAATGACATACATTACTCCATTGGGTTTGGTCTGCGTAGTACCGTTGAACCTTTTGTCAAACGTAAACTTACCTTTTACAGAGCCGTTTTCTGCTCTCAGATTTCCGTTGTCACCTGGTTCAGGTAAAAAGGTCAATGGAAACGTTCTTTGATAGTTATGCACGTGACCCTGAAAGACAATATCCACTCCACACTTTTCAAATACGGGTGAAAGTAGGCGCATCCACTGGTCATTTGCATGCTTTGCAGATGAATTGAAACCCGGGTGATGATACATAACGAACTTCCACCTGGAAGTGGACTGACTTAAGTCCTTTTCAACCCATGTTCTCAATGCGCTGTCTGACCAATCCATGTACGGGTTAGAGTCAAGAATAAGATAATGCGCATCTCCAAATTCAAACGAGAAGTTTGCCATCCGTGGATAAGTTCTTCCAGAAGCGCTGACAAAAGCACTTCGATCTGACTCACTGTCGGTCTCATCCAAAGTTGGAGTGTTCTTCGCTCCCGAAATTCCTAAGGGACCGTTGAGAGGCTGTGACCAGTAATAATAATATGCAAGAGCATCTGGAGTCTTCTTAAAAGCACGATGCAGAATATCATGATTTCCTGGTGCAGCTACAAAAAGGGTTGATCTAATCAGTGGTGCACCTACTTCAGGACCACTTCGGTCAGCATTATATACAGGAAAATGCTTGACACGATATTCTGAAGCTAAGCCCGTGTTGTAAACGATATCACCAGGGATCAACGCCAAATCAGGACTGTTCAGATAAACTTGATTGGCAATCATTTTCTGCTCAGGTGTTCCCTGTCCACAATCACCAAACACAACGAATCGAAAAGGTGCCCCTGCAGGTTTTGGAGTTGTCAAGAACGATTCGAATACAACGTTGCCATTTCTTTTAACCCGATATTGATACTTCTCTCCAGCAGCGAGTTTGTTCAAAGTCGAGGACAGAATGCGATAAGGATCTATTGATCTTGTCTCAACTCTTACGGTGTCGACTGGGAAAGAACTCCATTTATCTGCCGTATCAGATTTTGTTTCCAACAACCAACTTGCGTCGTTGTCACTTGCATGCCACATGATTACAAGCTCATTGCCTTTGCGTGAGGCGTTTTGACCAAGTTGGACATAAGGCTTGATAAGTAGTTGTTCTTCAACACTCTTTGGTTGTGCAATTGCAGACAATTGCATCACGGTGAGGGCCGCAGCAATCACAAATCGTCTTATTAATTTCAAGTTTTAACTCCTTCTACAATAAGCAAATTCAACTTACAGTAGTTTCACTGAATCCACCCTACCGTTATTAAGTTAAGCGCGTGTTAGCAAAGAGTTAAATTGATGTTAGGATGACGGATCCGATCTACACAATAAAAAAAGGAATCTCTAGATATACAGAGATTCCTTAACTATTTCCGAGCCATTTTAACCATTGATGTACATCAGGCAATGAGTTCCTGAACCACCCTCGCCGGCTCAACTCCCGTGAGTTTTGCATCCAAACCTTGGAACTTCACAGTAAAGCGCTCGTGATCTATGCCGCAGAGATTGAGCATCGTGGCATGGAGATCGTGCATGGTGACAACGTTGTCCACGGAACGATAGCCAAATTCGTCCGTGCCACCATAGGTCATGCCGCCCTTGATGCCACCGCCTGCCATAAAGATCGAGAAGGAGTTGATATGGTGGTCGCGGCCGCTGCCCTGCCCCATTGGTGTGCGTCCAAACTCTCCACCCCAAAGGATCAGAGTATCTTCCAACAAACCGCGCTGCTTCAGATCCTGAATTAACGCGGCAGTTGCTCGGTCAGTCTCTTGAGCGGCAATAGGCATGTTGCGATCTAAATCACCGTGATGATCCCAAGCGCGGTGGTAGAGCTGAATAAACCGTACTCCGCGCTCTGCTAGTCTGCGCGCAAGGAGGCAATTTGATGCAAAACTTCCATCACCGGGCTCTTTCACTCCGTAGGCTTCGCGAATATGAGCTGGTTCGTCTGACATATGCGTGAGTTCAGGGACGCTTGACTGCATCTTAAATGCAAGTTCATATTGCGCAATGCGAGTTTGAATATCGGGATCAATCTGTCTCTCACCGAGCATTCCATTCAATCGTTTGATCTCATCGACGACCAGCCTCTGCTGGCTCTGGCAGACACCTTCCGGATTTCCCACAAAGTGCACTGCATCCCCACGGGATTGAAATTGAACTCCCTGATATTTCCCAGGGAGAAATCCGCTAGACCATTGACGTGTTGATACCGGCTGTACTCCGCCGGCTTTGCCCGTAGAGACGAGCACCACAAAGCCTGGAAGGTTGTCTACACTCGTCCCAAGCCCGTAGAGCAGCCACGAACCCATACTCGGTCTGCCCTTGAGGATGGAACCGGAATTCATGAATGCTTGAGCAGGATCGTGATTGATCTGTTCTGTGACCATCGACCGAACGATGCAGATGTCGTCGGCGATGCTGCCAATATGTGGGAATATCTCTGCAATCTCTTGTCCCGATTTGCCGAACTTTTTAAATTGGAAACTGCCCCCGCGCACTTTCAGAACCGTATTTTGAAGTTGAGCGAGTTGCTGGCCTTTTGTGAGCGATTCTGGAAATGGTTGTCCGTCCATTTTTCGCAGCATTGGCTTGGGATCAAAACTCTCAAACTGAGAGGGACCACCCGCCATACACAGATGGATTATCCTGCGCGCTCTTATCGGAACATGGGGTCGCGTTATGACACCTGCTGACGCGTGGTCAGAGATGGCCGCATGTGCGCCGACTCTACCCATCAAAGTACCGAGAGCCAATCCGCCCAAACCGTAAGCAGATTGTTTCAGAAAGGCGCGACGGGAGATATCTTGTCGAAACTCTTCGCTTTCAAATGGATTGTTCATTTTATCTGTCCGTTTCTCAATATCTCGTTATCGTTTCTTGCAGGTTCAATAGAATACGACAAACGTTGGTCCATGCCGCAAGTTCATTTAGATCCGTACCGGTAGCTCGTTCCGCATAGCCGATACTCAGCAACTTCTTGGCGTCATCCGGATTCTGCTTGTAGGTTTCACGCGTTTGCTTCAAGAAGTTCAAGAGCGACTTCAGTTCGCTGGATTGCGGCTTTCGGGCGACTGCGATTTGGTAAGCACGCGTTATTTTCAACTCATCGGTTCCACCCTGCTGAATCAATAAGTTGGAAGCAAACACGCGGGAAGCTTCAACAAATATCGGATCATTTAGCAGTGTAAGTGCCTGTTGTGGCGTGTTCGCAACATTTCGAGAAGCAATACAATCTTCCCGAGAAGGTCCATCGAAGTTCAAGAGCATGGGGAGCACGAACGTTCTCTGCCAATGAATATATACGCCTCTCCGCCATTCCCGCTCGTCTTTGTCGGGAGTGTAAGGACGATCAGGAAACTGTAAGTTCGCGTAGTATCCCGCAGGTTGATATGGCTTGACTGGTGGCCCTCCCATGTCACGGCATAATTGCCCCGATATAGACAAGGCATTGTCCCGAATGAACTCCGCCTCTAAACGGCGAGGGTTCTGGCTTGCAAGAAGTCTGTTGTTTGGATCCAAATTGTGCAGTTCCGGGCGAAGGCTTGAAGTTCGGCAATACGCATCAGAGGTGACAATCAGGCGCACCATCCGTTTGATGTCCCAGTTGGTTTTGAATTCCGATGCCAGCCAGTCCAGAAGTTCGGGATGGCTCGGCCATTCACCCTGCGTTCCTAAATCGTCCACCTGTGCGCTAAGCGCGTTTCCAAAGAACTGTCTCCACAATCTGTTTACAACGGTCCGTGCTGTCAGTGGGTTATCTCGCGACACAATCCACTTTGCGAGATCGAGCCTTGTGAGCCGCCCTGTGGATGCATTCGACTTATTCAGGAATGCAGGAATAGCGGGAGACACAATTTCTCCGGATTCGTCCTGCCAGTTGCCTCTTGCCAGAATGCGTGTTGTTTTCGGCGTGATGTGCTCCACGACCATTACTGGCGTCACCCCGTTTCGGCATTCCAGTATATCCTGCTGTATCGCAACCAGCTTCTGGTAAGAAACGGTGTCGTACTTTGTTGCCCAGAGGTGAGCAAGAGACGTCGCGCCGTCATCGGTAGTGATTGACGCAACATTCGTAAACTGAGATTCTGCCAATTTATCAGGCATGAAAGGGGACACCGAAACCCGCACACGATTTGCTATCGTGCCGGGAAGCGTAACGACCAATTCGTCGCCGGGATTGAGACTAATTGGCACGGTGGGCAACCATGTCGAAGTGCAAATATCCGTGACGCCGGTTACATTAATTGGCCATCCGCGTTGCAACCCCAATATCTCGAATCCGTTGGCAAATCGAGGAATATAATGGTTGGCGGCAGCATACCTAAAAGCAATTGGCTTTGGCTTCTTATCAGCACCAATCACTTCAGCACTCATCATGACTGTGGTCGACATGGCGCCATTTCTGAGTATTCCCTCTGCTGACTTACTGCCTGGCAGCAATTCTAATCTGATTGCGGCGATGTCAGAAGTTTTGGGCTTAAACCTTAGATGGAGATCTACAGGAGATTTCCCGAACAGCGCAACCGATCCTTCCAGATAAGGAGATGCTGAAACATCATTCGCAACGAGGTTGTTCTTAGATGATTTTGGAGTTTTGGCGGTGGGATCCGTCAGGCTAATAGTTGGCGTAGAGAAGGTCTCCCAACCTGATGGATTCTGCTTTAACCACGCACTCGCTTTGCTCCTCCACGCCTCAAAAGCAAATGAGGAGTCGGAGGCATGTGCTTTTGCTGTCTCTTTTGCCAGTTGCAGCATCGCCCCATTTAGTCGCGCAATTCGAGCGACCAAGTAGGGACTTGTGACTTTGATTTCCGGTGGGAATGGAGAATCGTTATTGATACCTCGTAGTTCTGGTTCGGGAGTATAACCATAATCCTCGTAGACACCCCACTGCTTGAGGTCAGAGAAGAAAGCCTCCATTGAGTAGAAATCGCGGGTTGTAAATGGATCGTACTTGTGGTTATGGCATTCCGCACAGCCCAATGTGGAACCCAGCCAGGTCATCGCGACGGTTCGCACCCGATCCGCTTGATATTTTGCGAAATACTCTTTGGGCTGTGCGCCGCCCTCCCGGGTCATCATGTTAAGTCGATTGAAACATGTTGCAGTTAGCTGCTCCGGTGTGGGATTCGGAAGAAGATCTCCAGCGAGTTGCTCTATCGTAAATTGATCAAAAGGTTTGTTCTTATTGAACGAGTCGATTACATAATCACGGTATGCCCAAGCGTTCATATTTTGGTCACCATGAAAACCGACCGTATCGGCATATCGGACCACATCCAACCACGGAACCGCCATCCGTTCTCCATAACCCGGGGAAGCGAGCAACCTATCGACAACCTTCTGGTATGCAGAGGGGCTGTTGTCTACGAGGAACGCTTCAACCTCCGCAGGAGTCGGAGGAATACCAATCAGATCGAGATATATGCGGCGGATCAGTGTGCGCTTGTCGGCTCGCGGCGATGGCTTAATACCCTTTTCATTCAGTTTGGCTAGAATGAATCCATCAATGGGGTTCTTACTGGTGGACTGCCCGGAGGTCAATCTGGGAAGAACGGGCTTAGAAACTGGAAGGTATGCCCAATGGTCCTGATAAACTGCTCCTTCCTTGATCCATCTGGTAAGGAGTTGTTTCTGGCTACTGGTGAGTTGTTTATGAGATGCAGGGGGCGGCATGATGACGGCAGGATTGGTCGACGTTATCCGCATGATCATATTTGACTTTGATACATTGCCAGGCACGATAGCCTGTTTCTGTATTGCGACGTCCCGTTGGTCCAATCGCAGGTCTGCTTTTCGGTTTGCGCGGTCGGAGCCGTGACATCGCAGGCAGTTATCCGACAAGATTGGTCGTATATCTCGGTTGAATTCAATACGAGGCATTTTCGGTTGCAGACGCCCCGACTGATAGAGGGCCAATGTTGGAAGCGACAGCGTCAACAACATACCAATCGAAACCGCGTGCTTACCCTTAAATCTATTTATTCGCATGAATGCCATCCACAAACTCTTTAAGTACTGATTGCGACAGAGACACAGAAATCTCACAGCGATATCGAATTCCAAGCCCCTACCGTGCAATAATTTGCATGTAGATAACTCTTTCGACATATCTGACATTGCAACCTTCTCGAATCAGGAGCTACTTAGTGAGAGTTGCTGCAAAACAAGAGAATTCACAAATCCAGATCCTTCATAACCAACATTTCAGTGAGGAAATACATTCATGCGCAATCCCTATTCAGCCCTGTTAATGCTTGCTTTAAGTGCCCTGCCTCTCCCATCGCTTTCGCAATCGAAAGTGGTTGTTGAGAACAACATCGAGTATGCCAACCCAGATAACCAACATCTAATGGTCAATATGGCTCGACCGGCGGAAGGTAACGGACCTTTCCCCGCTGTAATTTGTATTCATGGCGGAGGGTTCCGCGCAGGTGACCGTAATGGATACAACGGACTGATCAAGCAGTTGGCAGAACGTGGATATGTTGCGATAACTGTGGAGTATCGGCTAGCGCCAAAGTATCCATTCCCGGCTGCGGTCTATGATTGCAAAGCCTCGGTTCGATGGCTGCGAGCAAATGCCGTGAAGTATCACGTAAATCCCAATCGCATTGGTGTAACCGGTGGTTCTGCCGGCGGCCACCTCGCGCAGTTTTTGGGAGTGACTTCTGATGTTCGCGGGTTTGAAGGCGACTTAGGCAACGGACGGTATTCGAGCACAGTTGAATGTGTGGTGAACTACTACGGGCCCAGCGATTTCACAAAGTCTTATGGCAAAAGTGTGGACGCTGCAGAAGTACTTCCCCTCTTTCTAGGCGGCAATAACGAAACCGCGCATCAGGCACACATCACGTCCAGCCCTCTTTACTGGGTCACGCCGAATGCTGCGCCGACGCTCATTGTGCACGGAACCAAAGACAACTATGTTGCCTATGAGCAGGCGACGTGGATGTTTGATAAGTTGAAGGCAGCCAATGTGGAAGTCCAACTCTTGACGTTGGAAGGTGCCGGGCATGGATTTCAGGGCGACAACGCAAAGAGAGCAGACGAAGCGATGTTCAAGTTCTTTGATGCTCACTTGAAATAGTGAAGTTGTGACCCCAAATGCGAAGTAACAGAGTCAAAAAAAAGAGGCGCCAATTGGCGCCTCTTTCTCGTCGAAATTGACCTACAACACTACGACATTGGCTGCGCGCAGCCCTTTGCCCTTGGGATCGTTTTCTACGTCGAATTCGACTTTTTGTCCTTCATACAATTCTCGGTAGCCTGCTGACTGTATTGCGCTAAAGTGCACGAATACGTCTTCGCCGCTCTCCGGGGAGATGAAGCCAAAGCCCTTAGTGGCGTTAAACCACTTTACGGTTCCGGATACTGCCATGTGTCTAGATCCTCCTGATCGAGAAAGAGTGCGTGGTAATCTTGTGGGACAAAGTGATCAGAGAGGCTGTCCAAACAAAACGTCAGGGCGCGTCCGAACCTTTAAACCTGTGATACACCAAACACGTCGGCCCGCGATGTACTTACAATGGGCACGACGGAGCCATTATAACACGGCAAGTTCAATAGATACAACTTTTTTCCAACTCATTTGTGCAGATTCAGAACTTTTGGTGCGATTTGAGCGTAAAACTATTTCCACCTTCGTGAACAACTCTCACAAAAATTATCAGCTCGCACCGATTTCTCTCTGTCCCAAACGTCATCCAGTTGATATCCGTGGATCAGGCGCGAGCCGGAATTTCAAATTTCGCCATGCCGATGTAGTCCGGTAAATCCCCCGCAAATGAGTGTATGTGCCGCTTGATGATTTCGCCCTTAAATACCAGAAATGCGCCCGGCATTTGTAAACCATCTCCCTGTATCCTGCCCACTCGTGCCCCTTTGAGAAATGCCTGGGTACCGCGAATCATGTTCTTCGGACCAAACAATTGGATCAGGTTACCGCGCTCAAGTCCGAACTGGCGATAAAGCAGCCGATCTGGGTCACTTATTCGTGAGCAATCTTCGACCCCATATCGGGAAAAGAACTCCTTTGCCGCAGGCTCTGCCCCCATGTGAACAAAAACTATGCGGGTGCCTCCCTTTTCCATCTCTTTCCGGAGGCGTGCAACATCCGCGACTGCCTCCATGCAGAAGGTGCATCCAAAATGACGCAGGAACAGCAAAAACACTGGCGAGGAATCTGTCATTTCTTTCAAAGAATCGCCAAATTGATCTTTGTAATTTGCTAGTAAAGTAAGGCTCGACATTATATCTCCATGCACACTTTATTGACTTGTATTACGATTCAAAGGCTCGATTGTATCCCTGAAATTCTCTCTCAACACATTCGTGAGAATTGACCCAGACGCAAACATACCCCCGAACTGGAATCTTCGAGGGTATGTCGTCTAAAACTATGAAATATCTGCCGATCTATTATCCGCGAATGCCGAGGAGCACTTCCGTGGTCAATTGATCCAGTTTCTCGTAGCTGAGTCCCCGTTTACCATATTCGACGCGATCAAACGAGAGCAAATCGATGGTTGCCAGATTGGCGGCGCTGTATCCAGCGGTCAATACGGGTGCAAGATTGTTCGGATCGTTCGTCAGCCCATTGATGATCCCTTGTATCTCTGGATCTGCATTGAAGACGGCAACTTTCTCTTTGAGAATCAAATAGCTGCGCATACATCCTGTCGCGAAATCCCAAACTCCATTATCGTCTTCGGTGCGTAATGGGTGTGCATCGAAATGTCGCATGCCGTCATAGCCCGCATCTTCCAGCAGCTTCACCAGGAAGAATGCGCCCTTCAAATCTTCCTGCGCAAATCGGAAATCTTGATCGTAACGACCCATTTTTTGTCCGTTTAGATCGATATGGAAGAGCTTTCCACACTCCAACGCTTGAGCAACAGCGTGTACAAAGTTCAATCCAGCAATTGTCTCGTGTGCCACTTCTGGGTTCACACCGCACATCTCCGAATGCTTTAGTGTGGCGATAAATGCAAGCGCGGAGCCGACGGTTGGAAGGAAAATATCCGAGCGTGGTTCGTTTGGTTTTGGCTCCAAAGCAAACTTGTATCCGTAGCCTTTGTCGATGCTGTATTCGCAGAGAAAGTCCATACACTCCCGGAAATACTTGATGGAATCCATCGGTCGCTTGGAAGCATCTACTTCGGTTCCTTCTCTGCCGCCCCAGAACACATAGACTTTTGCACCAAGCTCCGCGCCGAGGTCCATCGATCGCATCGTCTTTTGAACTGCATAACTTCGGACCAATGGATCGTTGCTGGAGAACGCACCATCTTTGAAGATTGGATCGAAAAACAGGTTGGTGGTCGCCATCGGAACTGTCATTCCGTAGTCCGATAGGGCCCGCTTAAATTCATTGACTATAGCGTCGCGCTCGGCGGGTGTGGCGTCGATCGGAACTAAGTCATTATCGTGCAGGTTAACACCATAAGCTCCGAGCTTGGAAAGTTCTTTCACAATCCGGACTGGAGTGACAACATCTCTCACAGAATCGCCAAATGGGTCCCGACCTCTGTTTCCAACGGTCCATAGACCAAAGGTAAATTTGTCCGATTTTTGCGGTTGATAGCTGCTCACGATGTCTCCTCCAAACAATTCAATTTGGCAATATGTTACCTGTTTCGGGTCTGAAGCAGTACCTGGTTCTTATGAAAAATTTGATCGCAAAGCGAACGAACGTCCCTTTTGCTCGTTCAACAATGTGCCTCGAATTGGTAGAGTTGCAAGAAACGCTAATTGGTGGTATCCCATATTTGCTAGTATGTTGTCGGCGAAGACGACGAACTTCCGGAACCCAAAAAGGAATATCAACGCGTGATGGTCAACTTCAGATAAATGGTAGTGTAGTAGCCCAATGTGAATCTAAATTGTCGATCTTATTGGTATGTAACTTTATGTATTCGGGATGATAGTAATTTGGAGGGAGCGACAATGGAAGAATATTTGCCAAATAGAATCAGGTCTGGATTTGACGATTGGTATGGACACTGTGACCATCTAGACCCGGAAATTCGAAATCTATTATTCGCACTCTATGAAACAAAACTATTGATATTAAT
>CAISOI010000208.1 GCA_903886985.1 uncultured Chthonomonas sp. | reverse complement strand
GTCCGGTTCAATTCCACGGTTACCAACTTCACGGGGTCAATAGTTCTTCGCTCTTTTCATCAACTCTTCAATTGTAAAAATACGCATTGCCGGCATACCATTGGGCAATGTACCATTCTTGGTCTTCTTCGATTTACCTTTATCAGCGCGCAAATTTGGATTAAAAAAGGATGGATACTCCTGATATTGGAATGACCCGGGAGGTGCTTTCCACTCGAAAATTGCTTTGTCAAACGATTTGTCTGTGACGATCCGGTTGTCATACGAAAAGCTAATTGGCTTTTGATCAGGCGTACTGGGAGGTGGCGGTTCCGTCAAAAACTCACTTTTTGTCTCTTGGGGCTCCACAGATGGAATTGGTCTCGATTCATATTCCAATTTCCTAAGAAAGTGATCCTTTTTTCCTACATAGAGAGTGATCGAGCCAAGCACTTTGTCCGTGCTCATGTCGAAGGTAATCACATTGGTCGTGACCCCATCCAAAAACGGTCCATCTTTTAATGTCGTCGACTTACAAGTTTGCTCTAGACCATAAAATGGTTCTAACCCTGTCATTGCCGCCATTTCCAAGCTTGCAGAGAACATCTGAAATTGATTTGGATCACGACTAGCCTTTTCTCTAGTGTATACTCCACGGGACTTTTGATATGCAAATATCTCTTTCCCATCGCATACGATCTTCGACAGATTTGGCTCGGGGCTTTCAAAGGACGGCTGAACAACTTCCAAATTCAACCTATTTGGGCGGTCATAGTAGAGGTGCATGCTGTTTATAGCGAGGTATCGCCTATCGCTTGCTTGATATGTCGTCTCAATCTCGATGTGCCGAATATTTCGGAACGCCGCGGTCATTTCAACAAGCTCGCGATGGACTATTGGGTCAGGGATCCGGACCGGAGTTTGAGCTGCTGCCTGCAGACTTGCGACCATTAAAACTAAAGATGTGAAATGCACCAAATCAATCCTCGGTATCTACGAAAACAGAAAGGCTGACGCTTCCCACGTAGGGCGGCGCCAGCCTGGCAATACTTATACGTCAAACGATCCCTACGGCCCGGAAGGCGGTGGCGGTGGGAAAGGTACCGTCACATTTCCTAGGACGGCTGGCGTCAACATTCCGACGCCTTTTATGTCTGCAGCCATAACCTTCACTGTATACACTTTGTTCGAAGTACCGGTCAGATTGTTTGGCACATTCAAGACATAGGAATAGGAGTCCGTGATAGTCAGCGATTTCTGCATCATTTGCGGCCCTGAAATAATGGAAGCACCCGTGCTATCTACCAAATCAACCTTGACGGTTGAAGGGTCTATTCCTACTGGGTCACTTACAGTTGCTACAACTGTCGCCTTGCCCCCAAGGTAGCCCATGGGATTGGGGTTAGCCGTCACCGTCCAGGTAGAGACCGACGGTGTATTGGTAGAGCCTCCACCACCACACCCTGCAATCAACATTATGGACATTGCGGCCAATGCTGTCGGAACTAGCGTCAGCATCGATATAGCGCTGTTCTTGCGCATAGTCATAATTAGAACTCTCCTACCGAATGATTACGAACGAGGCAACAGCCCGTGCCGTATCTCCGTTGCTTCCAGTTGCTTTAACCTGAATGAGGTAAACACCTGGTGCAACATTACGTCCCAGATTGTCGCGAGTATCCCACACTGTAATGTTCTGACCAGCCTTAACGGCTCGCGTCGTAATTGTACGAACGGAGTCGCCATTTGCCTTTAGAACGGAAACAGTTGCCTGTCCATCGGCGCCAACATTAAAGCTGATGAAAGGAGCGGTAGATCGAGTAGTGTTCACAGAAATATCTGTGACAACCATTCGTTGACCTGAGTCTCGAGTCAGCTCCAGAGATAGGTTACGAACGCCCCTACCTGCACTTGTGGTGTAGCTCGAAGATGTTCGTAGGTTGACGCGACTGTTATTAGATTTATCGACCAATGCTACCGACCATCCTCGTGGCAAGGAATTGAGACCTGGCCATGTAATAGTCACGGGTTGATCTGCAGGTCCATTGACCGTTACATCCCAAGATTGGTTAATGCCTTGCGGTCGAAGATCAACTGCAGTTGTTGTCGTAGCATCAGAACTCAGCGATATTGAGACCGGATTAGCATCCACGCTTGGAGCAGAAGAGAATGTTCTGCGCGTCTTTGCACTACCAATATAGACAGATGCCGAGTTGCTGTTAGTACTTGCTTTAATCTCAGCAATCCAGTTGGATAGATTAGGCGAGCTGGTTACACGAGATGTAATGGCAGGTGGCGCAATACTCAGGGATCCTTCCACAGTCGAATAGAACCAGAAAGCTCCATAACCAGGAATGGTGTTATTCACCCCAGGAACAACCGTTCTGTCATAGATAAGCGTATGACCAGTCGGTCCGCCCCATGCATAATCCAATGTCCAACCTTGCGTAACGGCAACAGTCACAGATGCCTGTTGACCATTATCAGATCTCTGTACGATAAGGTTGTTGAGAACCCAACTAATAGGATCCTGAAACGGGTTACCTAACAAGTTCCAACCAATGTGGATCGGTATAGAAACTGGCGTTTTAGGCGAGTTAGGTGTACCAGCCACATTTACTGAAGCCGTACCCGTTGGATTCACCCAGTAAGCAATACCTGGAGCAGGACTTGGGAACCCAGTATCTGTCGGGTTCAGGTAAGTTCCTGTCGCCGGGCTATACCACTTGACGGAAGCACCACTGAATACAGTTGCAATGTCCGCGCCATAGAAGTTGTAAGGCAACGTCAAAGTACTCCATCCCGAAGGCAACACTGGCTGGGCCTGAAGTGCAAAATTCTGGTTCGGAGCGTCGATACCAAGATCGACGGCAAATCCTTTCATAATCTGCGGAACGAAACCTGCTTTTGCAATAGAGATGTCATACGTGCCTGGAGCAAACCCTGGAGGCGATCCATATGCATAAGTACCGGAGGACGAAGTAGTTGCGGTGCCATTAGGAACAACAACGCTGTTTTGCAGAACGTTAACTACTGCTCCACCAACGAACGTGCCATCCAATGCAATTACAGAACCGTTTGTAGTTCCATTACGGTTAGGAGTCACCGAAATGAAGCTGCTCTGTGAGCTTTCGTTTCCAGCGGAATCAACTGCTGTCACCTTGTAGAAATAGGTGGATGAGTTAATCAGACTTCCATCAGAAAACGTCGGATTCGCCACGACCGAGCTGTTGATTTTGGTATATCCTGTCAACGACTTTCCACTGCGATATACGTTGTATCCAGCAAGCTTGCCGGGTGGTGGGTCTGTGGATGCGTTCCACGTTAGAGCCGCAGATCTATTTGAAGAAACTCCCGATAGTCCGTTAGGAGTAGAAGGTTGAGTTTGATCAATTGTTATTAAGACCGTCTGGCTATTGGAAAATCCATCCGGATTAGTAACCGTCAATTTCAAATAAACATTGCCATCAGGCAATTGTGCAAGGTCCCAACTTCCAAGAGAAGCACCAGTCACTTTGCCCTTTGTTGAAGGTGCGATGGTGATGAAAGTTGACGGATTTGTAACCAGCGCATATTCAAGCTTGTACGTTGGAATACGTAAACCATCAGCGGTACCAATGATATTTACTGACTTGGTTAAATATGAGAGGCTGCCAGGTGTAATCACGGTAGCAACCGGATTATCTACTCGCACGCTCTTGGATATTGTTACCGGAGGAGAGTTGGTAGTGTAGATTGTAATATTGACCTTGTGGGCACCATTTGGATACATTGGTGCACCAGTTACAGGGTCAGTAGCCTGAGTATTCCAGCTAACCTGATAGCTTCCGTTTGACGTAGTTCCTACAATGGCAGGATCTTTATCAATCGTTACATCTGCCCGTGTGAAAACAGCAGGTGACCCAACTCCAAGTATTACTTGGGTTGTTCCGTATACGTACGCGCTGTCCACCGGTGCAATTATCTGAATGCCCGATTTTACCAACAAAGCTGCTGCATAAACGTCGATCACACCATAACCATACTGGTTGTTTGGCACCGGTAGTCCAACGGTATCTGCAGACGAAGTAACGATCTGCTTTAATTGATCTTGAGTAGCACCGAAGGACAAGAGTAATGCAAGCGCGCCAGCAACATGCGGCGATGCCATTGAGGTTCCCTGCTCATAACCATACCCACCCTGATTTACAGGCAAAGTACTGAGAATTTGCAGGGCGTTGTTTGCAAACGAAGGATCGTCGCCGCCTGGGGCAGCGATGGTTGTATAGGCTCGCGCATTGGAGTAGAATGAGTGCTCTTTCACAGTTCCAACTGCAGCAATACAAAATAATCGATTATCTAATTGTGCCGTTCGTGCAGGTGCGGCAGCTGGATTTCCTTGGTCGAAGGCATTACCTGCAGACATTGAGATAACTACATTCTTTTGGGTAGCAGCGTAAACACAGGCCGCTTCCATCGGATCTGATAAATCTGGTGTGTCGTCAAGAACATAACTACCGAGGCTCATATTTATGACCACGTTGTTGTTTAGTGTCTTAACATTATCAGCTATGTAGGTTATACCGTCGGCAATTCCTGCAATGGAACCACTTCCTGTGTCACCAAGAACCTTACCTACGAATATTGAACCGCCCCAGGTAGTACCTGAAACACCCACCCCATTATTGCCATTCGCGGTCATGGTACCGGTAGTATGTGTTCCGTGTCCGTCTACGTCAGTTACATCGGTAGTATTTGGGGTAACGGTGAAGTTACGCGTACCTACAAATCGGTTGCCAGCAAACTCTGGGTGGTTGATATCTACGCCAGTATCGAGCGAACAGATAATGGTATTCGACGTCAATGAAGTGCCGAAATCCCATGCTTTTGGCATATTCATCAACGGATATTGCCATTGCTGAGCATACCGAGGATCGTTAGGAGTAGTATCGAATTTCCAAACCTTCCAGTTGGGAGCAACGGTATTGTAAAAGTTAGTCGCCTTGAGCTTGTCAACGGCGTTCGTAGTCATCTGCTCGGTTACAGCCGCTCCACCAACCGGAGTTACCTTCACAAGTACAAACGGCTTGAGAAGCAATGGGCGAACAACTTCCAAACCCGCATTGCTCAATGCCGCTGCTAACTGGGCAGGGTCCGTTCCCGCTTTAGGCGAGACCACAATTTCTCCGATTACAAAGCTGCCACTCTGTCCCCGCAACGGGAGTTTGGAAAACCCACGTGTACGCCTGACCTGAGCATCAGCATTGTTGCCTGTAAAGGCAAGTGAACCGAAAACGATGGCAGCGGCGGTGACTCCTATTAACAGACGTCTGTACGTCCGCCATCGATTACGTGAGGCAAAAATTGAACGAGCCACGTGCTTTATCCTCCACCTCTGACTACAAATTCCATTCTGAACCTACCAACGATTAGTTCAGGAAATCAAGAAAATTTCGGGTGACCGGGACGACTTCAAACTTAGTTCGACTGAGATCGGAAGAGCACACG
>CAISOI010000207.1 GCA_903886985.1 uncultured Chthonomonas sp. | reverse complement strand
TTACGACGGAGGCAAATCCCACTTCAATCGACATTCATAAGTTTCGAGGGATCAAAAGTCTAGGGTTTAATAGGATCTCAATTGGAATCCAAGCTTTTCAGCCGCATCTTTTGAGTCAAATAGAGCGGCAGCATAGTGGACAGGAAGGTATACGTGCCGTCGAGGAAGCATGTTCAGCAGGGTTCGAGAACATTTCGGTAGACGTGATGTTTGGACTTCCTTTACAGACGGAAGCCGATTGGGAAGAGACACTAAGAATTGCTTGCAATTTACCCATTCAGCACATTTCTGCATACGCACTCACGATAGAGGCTGGAACTCGATTTGAGCGATTGCACAAATCATCCAAACTAGCATTACCAAACGAAGACACCGAATTTCAGATGTTTCAATTTGCGAAGTCCTACATACCTTCTATGGGATTTCAGCAATATGAAATTTCAAACTTTGCCAAACCAGGATATGAATGTGAACACAACAGAATTTACTGGTGGAATGAGCAATATCTGGGATTTGGTCCTGGGGCGGTTTCGTACTTCAATGGAGTTCGGTGGACATCGTTGAAACATCCCAAGACCTACATTCGCAATGTCCTGTCGAATACCCAACAAGTTTATCATTCAGAATCACTGAATCTCGCAGGACAGTTGTCAGAAACTCTCATTGCAGGTTTAAGATTAGCCGAAGGAATTGAAGTCGAGCGCCTTCAAAATCGGTTCGGAGCAGATTTGCTGTTGCAAGTTAGACCCAAACTGGCAAAATTCATGAATGAAGGGAAGATGCAGGAATCAACTATTACCTTAAAGCTGACCGAGGATGGTATTCGGTGGGCAGATTCTATCTTCGTAGATTTACTTCCAGATTAACAAAAAACTGTGGGGCCCCAGAGCGGACTCGAACCGCTGACCTACGCTTTACAAGAGCGTTGCTCTACCAACTGAGCTACTGAGGCAAACGATGGATATTATACCATAGGCTTACGTTACATCGTACTACTGTTCGGGCTCAAGAATATGACCAACTTTTCGCTTTATCCTCTGAAGAGCGTTATCTACGCATTTCGTACCACATTTCATGGTTTCAGAGATTTCCCTGTAGGAACTACCTTGTAGATAGTATTTTAGAACTTCTGTTTCTAGGGGAGAGAGTCGATGCTCAATGGTGAACTGTAAGTCTGCTCGTTCACGCTGTTCTATGACAACCTTTTGGGGATCCACAGCGTTATCATCTGGAATGCGATCTAAGAGATTTGTGTCGCCGTCTGACTCTACAATAGTTTGCTGTAGAGAAACATAGGAGTTCATCGGGGAATGCTTGTGTCGAGTGGACATCTTAATTGCAGTAATGATTTGGCGTGTAACACAGAGTTCCGCAAAGGCCCTGAACCGCGAAAGTCTCCCAAACTGGAAATCTCTGATCGCTTTGAATAGCCCGATCATTCCCTCTTGGACTACATCATCGTGATCCGCTCCAACGAGGTAATAGGTTCTTGCTTTATTTTCGACAAGATAGCGATATTTACATATGAGGTGTTCCGTGGCTTGAGAATGTCCATTGTGCGACAATGATACTAGGTCTTCGTCGCGCATATTGCGATAGTGACTCTCACTAGCTTTACGAACCGATAGAATCATAACCTCACTCCCTAGTGTGGCAGGACTATTAAATATGAATGCGGCTCTCCAGTTTGAAATCAAACGAGTAATGCAGGCAACCAATTACAATTGGCTTCTCATAGACCCATCGGATTCACTTCATGAAGAATGCTTTATACTGCCCATCGACATTGATCGGCAATAATACTTTACTGCAAAAAATAGTTATCACCTGAAGATTTAGTAAGGAACCAACAGTCTGTCCAATTGAGCATTACGCTCCGTTTGGACAATGACTTAGACACCACAACCTCAGGAGAGTTTCAACTTGTTGAGCAACAGATTGTATGATCTATTATAGTCGTTGAACACGTTAATTCCATCGTCAACAAATGTAAAGCCTCCAAATAGTGTGCAGGAAAATTTGATGGATGGCGCGAATGGGGTGAAAGCTATAAGTGTATTCAGTTTCTAAAGTCCCAATTCCATTTCAATCACAGGAAAGGAGCTGACTAAGTGAAGTCACCTCTCAATTATCTCTTGAGCATAGTTGCTCTTGTGTCCCTCTCGACGTCACTGTTTGCACAAGTGCCTGAAGACCTTGCAGGTAAAAAGGAATTTCGCGCTTTCAAAGAGTCCAGTGCCGACCCAACTGGGGGCAATGCTGACTTTCGACCGATGTCCCCTGGTCAAACGCTGACTGTAGCGGATATCAAAGGCAATGGTCGTATTACACATATCTGGTTTACTATTGCAGCAGATTCACCAGATCATTTACGTGAGCTTGTTATCCGAATGACCTGGGATGACGCAGCCAAGCCTGCCGTGGAATGTCCAATAGGCGATTTCTTCGCACAAGGACACGGTAAGTATGTGGAGTTCGCAAGCTCCCCCATTTCGGTGGGTGCTCGTATGGCACTTAACTGCTATTGGCCGATGCCATTCAAAAAGCATGCTGTAATCACCGTAACAAATGAAGGTAGCAAGCGTGTAGGTGCACTATATTACAATCTGGACTATCGGCTAGATAATAAACAAGAGAAAGATGTTCGATACTTCCACACGCAGTACCGTACATATTTCCCGGCGCCAGTGGGCAAAGACTTAACTGTATGTGAAGTTACCGGAGCGGGTCACTTTGTCGGTACGTTTATTTCCTTGCTTGCCAACAGTGATGGATGGTGGGGAGAAGGCGACGATAACTTCTATATCGACGGTGCGACCAAACCTCAACTGTCCGGGACGGGTTCTGAAGACTATTTCTGTGGCGCTTGGGACTTTGGAAGGGCCTTCTGGACACCCTACTTTGGAGTACCTTACTATGACAATGACTCCAAGGGCGGCGAGAAACGTGGAATTCTAAATACGTGTTACAGGTGGCACATTCAGGATCCGGTCCCATTTACGAAATCGCTCTTGTTCACCTTGGAACATGGCCGAC
>CAISOI010000206.1 GCA_903886985.1 uncultured Chthonomonas sp. | reverse complement strand
TGGGATGTCGGCCTGGAGATTGGCTCAAGCGTGCGCACGCTGGGCGAGTGCCAGCACGAGGCGGCACATGACGTCACGATCCAGACCTCGCTGCTGGAAGCCAGACGGCTGATCGGCAACACCGAACTGTTCGTCGAGTTTGAAGTGGCATTTGCCGTCATGGCATATTTATTGTTCGAAGTGACCGCAAGATCGATAGGAGATCTATCAATATCCGCTTTGGCTTGAATTTTTAGAGGATGGGAGTTCGGTTTGGAGGCAAAAAGTGCAAGTGCAGTGGCGGCAACTGCAAAGAGATATGGTTTCAAAATCGACCTCAAACGAAAACGACGATTGGGTAAGGCACAGAGAACAAAGGTGATCCATCACACCTGCGTTGTAATTGGATCACCTTATATTATTGCAGATTGAAGCTGTATCAACGATACAGCGGAGTAATACCTCAGCCAAAGACTCGAGTCTGCTTTATCGAAACGTCTCTCAGATCCATTACCGAATTCAGTGCACTTCGCAGGTACGGTTTTTTTGCACTCGCTTCATCAGCATTCTCGTCAAAAGATCCTCGGTATCGCATTACACATTTTTTGTCGATGAGGACAAAAGTTGGTGTTTGAATAACTCCGAAGAACTTGGCAACTTCACCCTTGTCATCGTTTAGTACCGGCATAGCAAAATTGCGTGTCTCCGCAAATTTTCGGATTGATTGAGGCGAGTCGGTCTCGCTGCATCGCATTCCAAGAAATGCTACGTCTTTGGTTGCCATATCCTGCATCAGCTTACCTATGCGCTTTTCGTAGCGCCAAGTTACTGAGCAGCCTTCACTCATGAAGAAAAGAACAACGTTCTTCTTGCCTTTGTACTTTTCGAGGGCAATCATAGCATCATCTGTAGATTTGCCTTTCTTGGCGTCAAACATGACGTCTTTCAGAACAAATGGTTTGACGGCTTTATCCATCGTCGCTTTTGGTGGTATTTCATCACCGGTTTTAGCAATGGCGGATAGCCCAACGACCATAGCAAACCCGATCAGTCCAATTTTAGGAACCAGCCTTTTCATATTGATATCTCCTTTCGATAGATAGGCACAACATTACCAGACTTGTGGGAATTACGTCAAATTTAGAGTTCGTGTTCCATATTTTGCCGATGAGCTTATCATTACTTGTCCGACGACTCTCACCGCCGCATGTACGGCACCGGTATTGGCTTGACTAAGACCAATTGCTGGCTCATACTCAACCTATCAAACGTGCAACAACTCTATTAGATGGAAAGACACAAATGTCAAACTTCCCAGGACCAATTAGCAAACAACTCATTGACGAAATCTCGCGTTACGTAATTTCAGATCCATTTCCCTTTGCAATAGATATATCTAAGGGCGACGGAATGTGGCTCCAAACAGTCGATGGACAGCGACTATTTGATTGGGCTGGTTATTATGCTTCCAAGTTGATAGGACATAATCACCCGCGTCTGTTCGAACCGGAATATGTGAAGCGTCTTACTTTCGCTGCAAACAACAAAGTTGCAAATCCTGACTTCTTAACCCCAGAGTGCGTAGATTTTTATCGTGAACTCTACGGATTGGCTCCAGAGTGTATGAGGAACGACTCCTTAGAGATCTACTGTGTTAACTCGGGCGCCGAGGCAGTCGAGAATTTGATGAAGTATTTCATTAACCTCTATCTGCAAAAGAAAATTAGCGCTGGTCAATCTCCCTCTCGGCGAAGAAGATTTATCTACTTTGATCAGGCATTTCACGGTCGCACTGTATTTGCGCTCAATGTAACGCAGCTCGATCATGATCCGGTCATCACGCGTGACTATCATGGCTTTGATCATGGCAACATTCAGGTTCCATTCCCGGCAATAGATAACCGACTAACACGCGAAGAGAACCTTGAGGCTGCTAATCAAGTCCTCACTGTGGTGGAAACACTCTTGAAACTGCATTCCGATGAAATCGTAGGAATAATGCTGGAGCCCCTGCAAGGCGCTGGTGGGCACCGAGTTGCTGTAAAGGAATTTTATCAGGGGCTCAGCCAGTTGTCCCACCAATATGATGTGAGCCTCGGTTTTGATGAGGTCCAAACGGCCGGTGGTCAAACAGGTAAGTTCTTTGCATGCGATCTCTTTGACCTTCCGTATCCTCCTCAAGCAGTCGCGGCGGCAAAGAAGATGGGTTGCGGAGTTGTCTACATGCTACACCCGATGGATGATCACGGGGTTCTAGACTCTACTTGGGGTGGGACATTGGCGGATATGGTCCGCTTTGTGCAAGAGATGAAGATTATTCGAG
>CAISOI010000205.1 GCA_903886985.1 uncultured Chthonomonas sp. | reverse complement strand
TCTCAAGCCCGGCGACAAGATCATCACGTTCAACGGTTCGAAGGTCACCTTGGCCAAGCTCTGTAAATTGCGTCTTGTCCTTCACATCTTTCAAGTGCACACTATATACTCGTGTTCCAAAAGCTTTGATCGCGTCGACAGGATCTATTCCAGAACGCAAAAAGTGCCCGGTATCGACGCACGCACCGATTCTGCGATCATGATTTTTTATGGCTGCTGAGATTTTCTCAATGGTATCATAGCGATTTCCGGGACCATGGTTATGGATCGCAATATTAATCTTAAACTCGTTGACAAGTTTGTCTAAGATATCAAAGGACTCTGGATCTGGGTCGGCGGTTATCACTTTGAATCCGTACGCTCTTGCAAATTCAAAGATCTTGCGAGATCGAACTTCGTTACCATTAAAGGATTCAACACCCCAATTCTCGCAGCTAATATTTGCCGATTTGAACTTCTTGAGCATTTTTGTTATCTCTACTGGATTCTCGGTCTGAGGCACATGCTTTTGGAACGACTCCCAATAATGTAAGCCGAATTGCTGAGTCCATTCTATCGCCTTGTCTGCATCGAAGGCACGCAGTGTGTAACTTTGCATTCCCATCTTAAACGGTCCATATGGTCGACCGGATTGCGCAACAGCCGCCCCTTGCCCTATCGCTAGCCCCACACCTGCAGCAACTGCTCCCGTAACGAGCTCTCTTCTTGTTAAACTATTCACTGTCATCTCCTGAGTTTTTGGCTCCAATATTATGAACTGTTGCTTTCGTTTTAGCTCCGCTTTACGCACCATAGCACACCATTGGTAATGATTCTCTGAATTGTCTCATTATAGTAGGTGGGGATGGTTTCGTGTCCCGGTCGGAAATAAAACACGCGTCCGTTGCCATATCCTTCTCCTACCCCTTCACCTGGTCCGCAGACAAAGCCTTCTGTCTTGCCGGGTCCCACTGTCCAGGTCAGTCCCGACGGAAACGTTCGGCCGTCCAACGGAAAGTAACTCTGGAAGATTACTTCGAGAGGCGGCGGGACATCAAAGGGAGCGCCGTAATACTCTTCATGCTCCAATGTGAAATCCTCAATACCTTGCGCTATTGGATGCCATGGAGCACAAACTCGAATAAACTCACTCTCGGGAGGATTGTTTTCGCGCCATCCGCCCTTCAAATTTCCGGTACCTTGCACTACAGCTTTAAACGTTTTGGAGAAGTGCGCCGAATGGAGAGCAACAAATCCCATCCCTCGATTGTGAACATGGTCCACCACTCTCTCAACTGACTCATCTGAGACGCGTTCGTGAAACATATGCCCCCACCATACTAATACATCTGTGTTCGAAAGAGTTTCCTCAGAAACCCCTTGATCCGGGTCATCCATATTTGCCAGTGAAACGCTTACGTTTTGACCGCCGAATTTACTGATCCCTTCAGCGACAGCACCATTTATACTTTGTGGATAAATATCTTTTGGTGCATGCGGTGGGTTTTCATCCCAAACTAAAACACGAACAACTTTGTTTGCGCTCATTGTGTTCTTCCTTTAATGCAAATGGACAGTTAATGATGTGGTGCAATACTGTTCAACACTGAGGCAGAAAGAACCTGCCGAACAATGGGTAGGCAGGAAATCTACGACCGTGTGCCGTACTTAACGCAAATTCGTGTAATTTTGATTCATTCGAGGAGCTTTGGTGAGAATATTGAATATCTTTAGGTTCGACGCAATTCAAAATCGACGTGTTGCATTACCACTTTTGGGAATAATTGCGGCTGCAATCACACTTCCTGGCACTTCACAAGTGACAAGTACCAAATCGGCTTGGTCCAGTTATGGTCACGACGCCCAGCATACCGCAGTATCAAGCTATGCAGCCCAGAACTTAAACGCCATTCACTGGAGCACCCCAGTCGATCAAAACCCACAATACAGCGGCAGCAGCCTTTTCATCCATTACGGATCACCGCTAATTACAAATGCAAACACTGTAGTTATTCCGGTAAAGACGGGCGCATCCAGCGGATACAAATTTGACGGTCGATCGGGCACCAATGGATCCCTAAAGTGGTCAATCACCACTGATTAT
>CAISOI010000204.1 GCA_903886985.1 uncultured Chthonomonas sp. | reverse complement strand
TCGCACGTTGAAAGTTTCCGGTACTTGCCCATACTTCATTGAGCTGAAGAGAGTCAAAGTCAAAAATGCGAGTTTTGTAAGCACAATATCAGGTCCCCCTGTGAAAAACCTAGTTGGGAGTCAGTTTGATTGGAATTATTTAAAGCGCCCGACCCTCTATCCAATATGGTTCACCAGGATATTCATTATCTCCTTTTACCCAGTTGACCAGCCTCAGACCAACGTGTGGGCTGTTCGAAGGCGATGATTCAAACAAATCAGAAAACCTGTTGAGAGGCAAAAAGCTCCCATTAGGCGCGCTCATAACCGTTCTCTAAACGTTGGTCATCCATTCGTCTTCAATAGGTTGTCAACCCAAGATCTCATCAGGTTGAGGAAAACCGGACTGAAAGTTCCTGCCGGGAAGTGTCGACGACTTTCTGCCTCAGTAGCCCACGCCGAAAAAGCGTGATCTGAGTTCTCCGCAATCTCAAATCTACCCCACCCGGGATGTACGCTGTTGACAATGTCCGCCACAAGTTGATGATCAACATCATAGGTGACAAAATCGCTCTTTCCATGTACTGCAAGAACGTGCGTATTACACTTCTCCCAATAGTTTGCAAAATTCGTTTTCACAAGTTGTCGCCAGAAAGCAGTGGCTCTTCCATTAAACAATCCATTCGGAAAGAGTTCTTCTGTGAGGTTTTTAAGTTCGGGACGGTCCTTTACGACATCCTGTGGGGTCCTATCCAATTCAAATACCTGGGTAAGTATGAGATTCGCTTTGCGCACCGCATCGTCTGCCGAACTATATGACATCCCGCCCAACCTCCCTTGATAGCGCGTAATATCCATCAAGTATTCATGCCAGGTTCGGGCCGCGATACCGTACATCGCCAAACCACGGACTGGCGACTCACAAGCAATCATAGGGCCAAACGCTCCCCCCATGCTGTGCCCAAAAACAAATATTTTGTCTGGGTCCGTGTATTCCAAACTTTTTAGCTGTTTGATGGCCTGGCGATAGATGTCCAACTCCGTATTGAAGTCAAGAGTTGTGAAAGGACCTCCTTCACTATCGCCGACACCAGGTTTTTCCACGCGCAAGGTTACGAAGTCTCTGGTGGCAAAATCTTGAAGAATCGGAGCATCAATACCGGAACTGTTCAAGTTAAAGTCATAGGAATTCCCGGCTGCGCCCTGTATGAAAAACAGAGCAGGATGACGTCCCGGAGACTTTGGCTTTGAGATGATGGTTCGCATGCGTCCACCGATTGTCTTCACACTACTATAGATCACCTCATATTTGTCATTGCCAAGGTCACGAAGCTTCTCTTTCAACGGAGCGCTAACGGTAATCTGTTTACCATCCCGAATGATCTTTAAACTCACTACTTTTCCCGCAACCAGCTTTCGCACATTATCGACGAAACTCACCAATTCCAACGAGGAGCCGTTCATCTCAAGAATGATATCTCCTTCGTGAACCCCAGCCTTTTCTGCCGTAAGTCCGGCTATAGGCTTTCCAGCCAGAGCAGCCTGACCGGGCTTAAGCCTATATTTCTCCGCGAGCGCTTGCGGCACCGCCAGTATGGGAAGACCGAGGGCTCCTCTTCTAGGTAAAAGGTCCGTGTTTTGCATCGGTTGGATCGCAGCAGACGGCATGGTGGTGAGCAGGCTTAAGAGGATAATGACGTTCATTGGAAAAACTCCTGTAGATTTGTTGATGCGCTGGCAGTCTCAATCTGGCACCACCTTTGTGCTTTGAAACGCACTTGATCACGTTGTTCGTTCATTACTATTGACTATGCCCGTAGCGGGTCAAGAGCTCATCATATCCGGGAACTCCGATGCCGTAGAACCTACGACAACGAGCAAGAGAGATCTCTACTTCAGAAGGTGATGTGTCATTCACAACGTCTGGTCCTGTGAGGGGCTTGATTGCAGCTCTTAGGTGATCTATGGTCGCCCCCTTTTCGATCGCCTGTATGAGAATAGCGGCAATCATCTCAGCGGCGAAAGAACAGTGGAATATCCATGATAGGGTCAAGCTATTCGAACAGATCGCCTGATGCACGATGTCGTTCTTACAGTCGACCGAGGCGACGAGCAGTTCAGCCCCATCAATTATCAAGACAAGCCATTGGCCCGGATACTGCGACACCACTTCGGCACCTTGAGGATTTACTACAACTTCCACACCCCGTATTTCGGTGGATTGATATGATTTCAGAGTTATTTGAACTCCTCGGTCAGCGGCAGCTTCGATATCCTGTTTTAGATCGTCCAACAGTTCAGGAAAAACGTCCATGAGTGCAAGTCGCTTGCAGTGAGACAGCATACTACGACACTTCTCGATCACTTGCTCACGTGACTTCAACTGATATATCTGCTCATCTTTCTGAGCGGTCCTCAGTTCAGAAAGAGCATCTGCCGCTTGACTTCGTCGATGTTGAAATGAGTGATCCAGTTGACTTAAGAGATCTTCGGGAGGAACTGCACGACAGAGCCGGTTGGAACCATTATTGACGAGAACAGCTCCTTTGCTTTCGAGAGATTCGATTGCCTTGTACACATTTGCTACGGGTTTCCCGAGTGCCTGAGCAACACGATATCCAGTACAAGGAGATTCTTGTACCAAGAGTGCATAAACCTCCGACTCCAATGTTGAGAATCCGAGTTTTGAAAGTGCTTGCACGCAGTTTTCGATTGACATTCAGACACCGCCTAACTAATACTATATGTTACTACTAATACCATAAATTAAGGCAAATATCAACATTTCGCGGTCTGATGCAGATGATCGGATCAGCCCGAAGCCATTGGGGTCCAATATGAAGAAGAAACCATCTGACTAACTCAGTAGATGATGGCAACTCTGTATGGAGTTACGGTTTCAGCAATAAGTTAGCATCTGAAGGGTATTTTACGGACGATCGGTTTGAAGCATCGGCAGTTGTTAAGCAATACTATATGACCGTGAGCGATGGTAAGACTTGGAAGAATGAACACTACTATCACTTTTGGAAAGCCGAATTGACTGCGGTAAACCTCACTTCAATGGAGTGGAATGAAGCAACGGTCACGATACGCATACAGTCTTGCGCTGGGAGATACGTTCGAACGTTCAACTTGAACCTCATATACATTATCAGTGCGAATTAGGTGTAGGAAGTGATTTATGTTCCAATCCTTTTAGGGCAGGTCCTTCCAGTACCTCACCATCGCATCCAAAGCGACTACCATGACATGGACAATCCCAACCCGACAAACAT
>CAISOI010000203.1 GCA_903886985.1 uncultured Chthonomonas sp. | reverse complement strand
GCAGCCGCCCGTGACGTTACGGAACGGAAGCGTGTGGCAGAACAGCAACGAACCGCATCTGCCTATGCACGAAGCCTCATCGAAGCCAGCCCAGATCCACTCGTCACCATTAGCCCTGAAGGCAAGATCACTGATGCGAATCAGGCCACCGAACTCGTGACGGGCATCCCGCGCGAGCGCCTAATTGACACCGACTTTTCTGACTATTTTACCGAACCTGAGCAGGCGCGCATGGGCTATCAGGAAGTGTTTTCGCAAGGATTTGTACGCGATTACCCACTCGCAATTCGGCACGTATCTGGGCCAATCACAGATGTTCTGTATAACGCAAGTCTCTATCGCAACGAGCAAGGTACTGTCCTCGGCGTGTTTGCAGCCGCCCGTGACGTTACGGAACGCAAGCGTGTCGAGGAAGAGGTGGCAGTAGCGAGGGAAGCTGCAGAAGCAGCCAGCAAAACTAAGAGTCTTTTCCTCGCGAACATGAGCCACGAATTGCGCACGCCACTGAATGCCATTCTAGGTTATTCCGAAATGCTTCAGGAAGAAGCCCGAGACCGAGAAATGGATGGGTTTTGCGCAGATTTGGAGAGAATTAATACCGCGGGCAAACATTTGCTCGCCCTCATCAATGATATCTTAGACCTCTCCAAGATTGAAGCCGGCAAAATGGAACTTTTTCTCGAAGAATTTGATTTGACGAAATTACTTCAGTATGTTTCAACGACTGTCAAGCCCCTAATTGAGAAGAATAATAACACCATGGTCGTTCAGGAAGAACATGATCTAGGAGTGATGATAGCGGACCAGATAAAGGTTCGTCAGGTGCTTTTCAATCTGCTGTCTAATTCCGCCAAATTTACTACAAATGGACAGATTACTCTGAAAGTCTTCAGCGAAATGATGAATGGATCGAAGTGGATTGTATTTCAGGTGATCGATACCGGCATTGGTTTGAGTTCCCAACAGATACTCAAACTCTTTCAAGCCTTCACGCAGGCAGATGCATCCACAACCCGCAAATTCGGCGGCACAGGTCTTGGGCTTGCTCTTACTCGACGGTTCTGCCAGATGATGGGCGGGGATGTGGTTGTTCAGAGCGAGCCGGGTAAGGGCAGCACGTTTACCATTAAGCTTCCAGCGATTGTGAGTGAGCCAAAGGCTGATGCGCCTCTCGAGTTGATCAGCAAAGATGAGATCAGTACGACTGAAACAGCCGAACCAACATTGCCAAAAGAGACCTGCATACTTGTCATTGACGATGGGTTGGTGGAGCGCGACCTTATGAAGCGATTCCTGACCAAGCAGGGATTCTGGATTCGCACGGCCGCTGGAGGCGAAGAGGGTCTTCGGATGGCACGTGAATTACGTCCGGCGGCGATCACTCTGGACGTGATGATGCCCGATATGGATGGCTGGAGTGTGTTGAAAGTTCTCAAAGCGGATGCTGATTTGTGCGATATACCGGTAATCATGCTGACGATGGTGGATGACAGAAAGCTCGGATTTACCCTTGGCGCATCCGATTACGCAACCAAGCCGGTTGATCGCGAAGGATTGTCGCAAATTCTGAAGAAGTACATCCTTCCAAATCAGCCCTGCCCTGTTCTACTGGTGGAGGATAATTCCGCTGCCCGCATGGTCGCTCTCACCCTTCTGGAAAGAGAGGGATGTAGAGTGATCGAGGCTCAAAACGGACAAGAAGCACTGGATTGTATGGAGCGTGAACGACCAAGTCTGATACTTCTGGATTTGATCATGCCTATTATGGATGGTTTCGAATTTGCCGCCAAAGTTCGTAAACGTGAGGAGTGGCGGTCGATCCCTATTGTAGTGATGACCGCGCATGATCTGAGCAGTGAAGACCTGCTCCGATTGAACGGGTACGTCGAGAAGATACTTCCAAAGGAGGGCGACTCTTATGAAGCACTCATTGGTCAAGTGCGCGACCTGCTTGTAGACTGCACTGTGCCCGAACGTGCCCTGAAAAGTCAACAGAAGGGAGAAGAGCTTACGGCTACAGCTTGAATTACGAATAGATAGCTGCCATGAGTTCATCATCACAACATGCCAAAAATACTACTAGTTGAAGATAACGAAATGAATCGAGACATGCTCTCGCGGAGATTAATGCGCAAGGGCTTTGAAGTGGTACTAGCCGTGGATGGTGAGAACGGCGTTGCTATGGCCCAATCTGATGCACCAGACTTGATTCTCATGGATATGAGTCTGCCAGTGCTCGATGGGTGGGAAGCCTCTCGACGAATAAAAGCCGATGTGGACACTCAACACATTCCAATAATTGCACTAACTGCACATGCCATGTCTGGTGATCGAGAGAAAGCCATTGAAGCCGGATGCGACGATTACGACACCAAGCCTGTGGAGATGGAACGACTGCTTGGGAAGATTATTGCATTGCTGGGAGAATCTCTGGCCAAGCCCATATTTGCAGGGGAAACAGCGTGATCAAACCGCATGAGAGCAATGTGACCTCTGTAACTGTGGATGGAATGCACAATAGTAATATTTCTCGACAACTCTTACATGATCTTCTTACGCCTCTAAACCACATTATCGGTTATACGGAGTTGTTGCTGGATGGGTCGCATGAAGAGAACCAGAAAACTGTTGTGGGGGATATAGGCAAAATTCGTGCCGCCGCCGGAAGGTTACTGGAAATCATCAATGACAACTTCGGGGCGGTCTCCTCCTCACCGTCGCCTAACTCATTGGACGTTGCGATTTTGCCGGATGAAGGGATATTGAACGTACCGGTATTTGAGGAATTGATAGTCGGATCCTCCCAAGGGATTGTGCTGGTTGTAGACGACGATTCGAATAACCGCGATGTGCTGGAGCGTCACCTGAAGCGCCAAGGATACGGTGTCGCCACTGCGGAAAATGGTCGGCAGGCATTGGAAATGATGAGCGCAAGCAGCTTCGACTTGCTGCTTCTCGACATCCTAATGCCCGAAGTGGACGGATTTGAGGTTCTGAAGCGCCTCAAGTCAGACGTCCGACTTCAACATATCCCCGTCATCATGATTTCGGCTTTGAATGATATGGATTTGGCGATCCGCTGTATTGAATTGGGTGCTGAAGATTATCTGCCTAAACCATTTGACCCCATCTTGCTTAGAGCCCGCACCGTCGCCTGCTTGGAACGTAAGCATGCTTATGAACATCGCCGAAGGGTCACCGTTCTGGATGAGCGAAATCGTATCGCCAGAGAGATTCATGATACATTGGCCCAGTCATTTGCGGGGATACTGCTCCACTCGCGATTAGCGAGGCGTATCGTCGAGACGCAGCCTGTGGAGGCTTGGTGCATCATTGAACAGGTTAGCGAAATTGCACAGCAAGGTCTGATACAAGCCCGGAGGTCAGTATGGGATTTACATCCGGAAGCCAATGAGTATCGCGATCTTACCCGGAAGCTAACGCAATATATTGAACGATTGTCGTCTGGTGCCACAGCCGTAATTGAGATGAGAATTCATGGATCACAGAGGGATGTGACCCCTTGTATCGGCATGGAATTGGTACGAATTGGGCAGGAGGCGCTCTCCAACGCGCTTCGTCACGCCCAACCTTGTAACGTTACCTGTGACCTAACATTTGAACCCGATCAGGTTGTGATGTCCATAACTGATGATGGCAAGGGATTTGACTTGAAACATCAAGTTGACAGCATTGGCTATGGACTAACAAGCATGAGCCAGCGCGCGGAGCGACTCGGAGGCCGGTTTACAATCTCTAGCCAACCGGGTCAGGGTACGGAAGTCTCCGTTTGGGTGCCCTTTGTACCTGCTCATCAGGGAGTGAAATAAGAATGACCACGGAAAATAGTATCCGCGTGCTGAAAGCCATGGATAACAATATGTTCAAGATATTGCTGATCGAGGACAACGAGATGAACCGAGACATGCTCTCACGCAGGCTGATGCGCAAGGGATATGAGGTCGTGCTTGCGGTGGATGGTGAGAGTGGCATTGAGATGGCCCGATCTGATGCGCCCCATCTGATTCTAATGGACATGAGCCTGCCCGTACTCGATGGATGGGAAGCTTCGCGACGAATAAAAGCCGATTTGGAGACACAACACATTCCAATAATTGCACTTACGGCTCATGCCATGTCTGGTGATCGAGAGAAAGCCATTGAAGCCGGATGCGATGATTACGACACCAAGCCTGTGGAGATGGAACGACTGCTTGGGAAGATAACTGCATTGTTGGAACTATCCAACATTTCACGCATTGCTGAGGGAGAATTCACGTGATAGATATGCCTGAAAGTCTAAATACGCCTCAGGACACGTCTCCAAAATTGCTCCACGATATGCGTACTCCGCTAAACCACATTATTGGTTATTCCGAACTGCTCATAGAACAAGCACAAACCGACGGACTGGATGCCCAAGTGGCTGACCTAGAAAAGGTTCGCGCGGCTGGAAAGCAGTTGTTAGCAGTCATCAATGATAACTTTCGACCGATTACTTTGACCTATCCGGAATCTTCGGGAGAAGCGCATTCTACTTCGGAAGAAACCGCGATTGACGAAAAGATCTATTGCGAGTCAGATGAAGAAAAGACACAGGGACTAATCCTGATTGTTGATGACGATTCAGACAATCGACAAGTGCTCTCTCGCCAACTCCAGAGCCAAGGCTACTCTGTCGGAATTGCGGCGAACGGGTATCAGGCGCTGTCGTTGATGCGTAAGAGACAGTTCGATTTGGTTCTGCTCGACATCATGATGCCGAAAATGGACGGATACGAGACCTTGAAGAAACTCAAATCCGACGCAACACTCCTGCGCATTCCGGTCATCATGATTTCAGCCGTTACAGAGTTAGAGTCGGTGGTGCGCTGCATAGAATTGGGAGCAAATGACTATCTAACGAAACCGTTCGATACGACTCTTCTTAAAGTGCGCGTTGAAGGTTGGATAGGAAAAAAACGAACACGGGATCGCCAACAAGAGGAAGAACATGGCGAAGATAATCCTGGGCTGAGCAACGTTGTTCAAAGGAATATTCGCACCATCCTTGCTCTCAATGAAAAATCTAATCGGGAGAGATCCCTGCATGACCGCATTGCTGACTATGTCACTGCTTTTTTCGGCCAGATGGTGTTTGTCTATTTTCATCTTTTGTGGTTTGGAATTTGGATTCTACTAAATTCGGGGCACGTGGGATCGCGTATATTCGACCCTTTTCCTTATGGTCTACTCAACATAATCATTGCTGTGGAGGCGATGGTTGTCACGATGCTTGTTCTAATAAGCCAGAACCGGAT